>CAIKYI010000705.1 GCA_903831545.1 uncultured Methylobacter sp.
GCGAAGCGCTTTACCACTCGAATATAACCGGTCTGGGTTTTAGGGGAAAGTTTACGCATCCGCATGTCGTCAATCATGCGTTGGCGTAATGGGGTAATGGAATTAATTGTCGAAGTCATGACACTGCTCCTATCTTGAAACAAGGCGGATTGCCTTATTTCTTAACATAGGGAACAGTTACTCTCTTTCAATCACCGGAAGACTTAAAATCGCAGCCACCATAGCGCGTAGCGGTTTAGTCCAATGTCGTAAAAAAGACGATGGATGATACTACTCCTATCTGAGTTAAAAATCGTCTAGTTTAAAAGATAATAACCAATTGATATTCATTGTCTTATTTTTTAAAACTGTACGATTTCTGAGTCAGATAGGAGTAAGGTCTCGTAAATAAATAACTGTCAGTTTTTAGATTTTGTGTTCAATTTACAGCATGATCAAGAACGCTGTTATTTCTAGTTTAGAAAGAAAGTTTAACTTCATGAGAACGGAATTGGACGGGAAAGCTCGCCGTTGTTGGGCTGTAAGAAAAAACATCCAGGCGGCCAATCTTGTGCCAGCAAAGTTTCACGGCAAAGACTGGAACGACTTAATTTAGCCACGACAGCAAAAGTAAAAAAAATGACAGTTATTTATTTTGAGCGACTAAGGAATATAAATTAGTCAATTCAGCAAGCAACTAAACAGGGAATATTCTCGTAAATAGCTACAAAAATGGTCGCTAGCGACACGAAAAAATGGGCATCTATAACCTTGGTATTGGTTGTTAGCTATAAAGCCGCTAGATGCAATTATTTTAGGATTGAGTTTTAAGTGAAGATATTAATTAAAATAAATTCAGTGTGACAAGCGAAGCTTGTCGTTTCTTTCAAGGTGAAAGCACCTGACGGGAGAAGTCAAAGGATTGAATTCGTAAGGTCTACGCACCGAATGGTGACGCTGTTGCTCCAAATAATCCAAGAATGCCAGGATCAAATCGGGTTCAATGTCGCGGAGATTTAGTCCAGTGGCATCTTGCCGGGACGTTTAGGGGCAAAAACAAGGAACAACGTCATGGCATCTCGGTAAGAAGCGATGGTACGTGGACTCAAGGCAAGCTGCGCCACCAGGTACTCAGTGAAAAAATTGCTGTACCAAATGACGATAATGGTACCGGGAGTGGTGCCGTAAATTCAGTTATTGCAGACCTCCTGTGCTTGTGTAAAAGCTTCGAATTTAGCTGTCGCCACCGCCATGAGTTCAGTACACCTGTGAGGTGTAGGTGTTGGTTATCATCGCATGACCCCACATAATTGGATAAAGCCAAAACAAGTGGCTTTTCCGGTTCTGAAAAAAAAATTCAAAAATAATTTTTAATATTTTTTGCAGGCTTTTTAAAAAAGTACCTTTTTCGGTCAGGCACTACACTACATAGTTGAAACAAACAAATCATTTAACTTTCCGGAATCACTATTTTCTCCTTTTGAATCTAGCGGACATGAGACAATCAAATCCCCATCAGCAAACATAATCACAGATGCCTACCTCGAAATTGATCCAACCTAAACCCACTCGACGTATTTCTTCTCTTAAAGATTTGTGGCCTTTTATGCGCCCGTATCGGGGAAGAATTGTTTTGGCTTTAGCGCTGCTATGCCTGGGTTCGGCAACCATTCTGTTGGTTCCGTTGGCGTTCCGTGACCTGATCGATTTCGGTTTTGGGGAAAAGCAAAATACCCGGGGCGGGTTATTGGGTTCGCTGAGTTTGAACGGTCACTTCGCGGTGTTATTCGGCTTGGCATGCCTTTGGGCATTAACCGTTGCAACGCGTTATTATACGGTGACTTGGGTAGGCGAGCGGGTGACGGCGGATTTACGGAGTGCTGTCTATGCGCGTGTGTTGGCGCAATCCCCACAGTTTTTTGAGACCTTGCAAACGGGTGAAGTGTTATCACGTCTAACCGGTGACACCACCCTAATCCAGACTGTGATCGGCAGCTCAATTTCGATGTGTTTGCGAAGCCTGTTCCAGTTTGTCGGCGGTATGGTGATGCTGGCGGTAACCAGTTTTAATCTGTTCTCTCTAAATCTAGGCTTGATGGCATTGTTAACGTTGCCCATCTTTGCCATCGGTCGTAAAGTCAAAAAACTTTCGCGTGAATCACAGGACAAAATTGCCGATGCCTCGGCGCTGGCCGGAGAGATTCTCAACGCGGTACCGACGGTTCAAGCATACACACAGGAACAACGAGAAACCCAACGTTTTGCTGATCGCGCGGAAATCAGCTTCATGACCGCCATCAGGCGTACCCGCTTTCGTGCGGCATTGACGGCCATCGTTATCATCGCCGTGATGGGCTCCATTATTTTCGTGTTATGGCTCGGCGCAAACCAGGTACATGACGGCAGCATGACCGGGGGGCAATTGGCTTCTTTCGTTCTTTATGCAACATTGGTGGCAGGCGGCGTCAGCACCCTGGCAGAAGTATGGGGCGATGTCATGCGTGCGGCAGGAGCGACCGAGCGCTTGCTGGAACTACTCCACGCACAGCCCGCTATTGTCGAAATCAACACCTCACAACCGTTACCGCAACCTGAAACAGCTGAGATTCAATTCGAACATGTCAGCTTCCGCTATCCATCACGAATGCAAACAACTGCGCTTGATGACATTAGCCTCAAAATCGGAGCTGGCGAAATCGTCGCGCTAGTCGGTCCTTCCGGTGCAGGCAAGAGCACCCTATTCCAACTCTTATTGCGTTTTTACGATACAAACCATGGCACAATATCTTTCAACGGGCGGGATATTCGCCAACTTTCATTAAATGAATTACGTAACAACATTGCCATCGTTCCTCAAGATTCGGTTATCTTCTCGGCCAATGCCATGGATAATATTCGCTACGGTCGTCCCTCTGCCAGCGATGAGGAAGTGATGGCGGCCGCCAAAGCGGCACAAGTTGAAGAATTCATCAATCGCTTGCCCGATGGCTACCAAACCTTCCTCGGTGAACGCGGCACTCGGTTGTCCGGTGGGCAGCGTCAACGGATTGCCATCGCCAGAGCCATTTTAAAAAATGCGCCCCTGTTGTTGCTCGATGAAGCCACCAGCGCACTGGATGCGGAATCAGAAATCCTGGTACAACAAGGGTTGAACGCTGCCATGCAAAAGCGCACCACGATCATCATTGCTCACCGGCTCGCCACGGTAAAGAAGGTCAACCGCATCATCGTGCTGGATCAAGGACGTATCGTCGAAATTGGTGCGCCGGAAGATTTGCGCAATCAGAGTGGGCTGTACGCCAGGCTCGCAAGCTTGCAATTTGACATTCAATAATGCACAGCTTCGTAAGGGGATATTGCCACGACACCCGAGTGAAATACTGGCAGATCGGTATTCAAACGGGCAATCTGTCGCAAAAATGAGTTTTCTAAAGAACCCTGATAGAACCTGGGAAACTTCAATCAAAAGGTCGATATTGAATGGCGTTTATCGCCCATAGTTTTTTCCCTTCCGGTGTCGCCACAATAACCTCATCATCAACGGACTTTCCGATAAGAGCCATAGCCATCGGAGAATTTATACTGATTGCTTTTTCTTGTGGGTCAAATTCATCTGAGCCAACGATCCGGTAATGGACAATGTGTCCCGCTTCATTTTCAAGTTCTACCCACGCTCCAAAGTATACTTTTCCTTCTTGCTGAGACGAATAATCTACGATGCGTAGCGCCTCTAATCGTTTTCTGAGAAAACGAATCCGCCTATCTATTTCTCTTAACCGTCGCTTTCCTTCTTTATACTCGGCATTTTCAGAGCGGTCGCCCAAGGCGGCCGCTTCGGTAACGGATTGGGTGACTGCTCTCCGCTCTACACGCCACAGGTAATCAAGCTCACTCTCCAATTTCGCCCTTCCCTGACGGGTTATCAGATTATTTTTAGACATCACTGGTCTCCTGTTAAAAAATTAATTTTAACTATCTGAGTGCGTATTTTAAAAGTCAGTCGCAAAGTCGTTTGCATGATTCATAAGAAGAAAGAATCGCTTTCCATCGCCAAACAAAACCCTTTAGCTAAATCGTATGTGTTTAATCTGTGTATTATATAGGCGAAAAAAAATGTTTTCAGCGTTGAATATAAATCGATGGCTTATTTATAAATTACACTATTTCCACGACTTGCATCAGTTCACTCATCATAATTAAACACCTACCGACGCCATTTAACTGTTTAAATACTTTTAGGCTGCTACAACCCTGTGCGCTGATGCACTGAAACCCGTGCATCGCTGCACAGTCGTATACTATATTAGTATTCTATATCTTACTTAATATAGTTATAGTTTCTGTTTCATGTGCTTAACACCCACAATATAAAATTTCTTACCTTTAAATTGATGCTACTTCCGTTCTATGAAAATAACAAAAATGACGCATTTCATGCTACTCGACTATAACGCCCTTCAATTCAGGCTTTTGGTGTTTTTGAACAATGCTTTTTTTAATTAAAACAATCCGCTAGAAAAAAAATTGGCATATGACTATTAATGCATCATCTAAGCTTTCCAAATTACAAAGGATTTATGAATTTGAAAAGTCCAGTAAAGAACCATCGCTAAGCATTGGTAAAATTGCTAATTATTCGACATCCACTGCTGAAGATACCGATTTATTGGCGTGGGAACTGTTTGTCGATTGCTGTCTAAACAAAATAGAGTACAAAGCTGTCAGACCCCTAGCCACATTTGAACAAGACCTACTGTCAAGCATCACTGAAACAACGCCACCCAATCCTGTTTTCTCCTCAGCCTACCGCCATTACGAAGAATATACATTAAGAACCGATTTTTTCATTTCAAAAGCCGCGTATTATTATTGGGCAAAAAATTCAAAGTATTGGAGTGAACTCAAGGACAATGATTTTTTCTGTTCCTGGTTAAAAGATATTATTATAGAGGATGAGTCTATCTGTGCTTTGTTAAAAGTTGAGATTGCAAAAGTCGAGCAACAACCTGGGTAAGCGCTTAATAACGCACGTACTACCCCTATCCAGCAAAATTCGGATTTTTAATATTCCAGGGCAATAAGGCTTCAATTTTTTCAACCGTATCGGCATAAGGCAGTGCCTTGAGCACTTGGGTTAAATATGCGTAGGGTTCCAATCCATTAGCTTTAGCCGTTTCAATTAAGCTGTAATGAATTGCGCTGGCTTGTGCGCCTTTGGGGGTATCAGAAAATAACCAAGCTTTTCTTCCAATCACAAAGGGGCGAATGGCGTTTTCAGCAAGAATATTGCTGATGTTCATTTCTCCATTTGAGCAATACACCATCAGCTTACCCCATTGATTGCTTAGGTAAGTCATGGCCTTACCTGTTAAGCCATCTTTCGGCACTTTGTGTTGATTGTCCTCCAAGTACGCTTTCAGTTTTTTCAAAACAGGCAGGCTTCTTTTGCATCGTTGTTGGAATTTTTCAGCGGTGCTGAGTTCTTTGATTTGCCGCTCAATCATATAGAGTGTATTGATTAAACCCAGAATGTGATCCGCTTTGCTGGCCTTATGCGGTTTACCTTTCTTAGGTTTGGGCTGCGCATCTTGGGCTTCTTTAAATTTGCGGCGCGCATGATCCCAGCAGCCGAGCTGGGTAATGTGGTTGATAAGGCAAGCGGCATTGTAGCCGGCATAGCCGTCGGTTTGCAGATAACCATGAAAGCCATCGAGCAGGCGCAACGGCACTTCCTGGCTGCGGGACGGATCGTATTCAAACAACACGCTGGGTTGACCAGGTGGACCGCCCAGAGTCACCCACATGAATTTATCCGAGGTTGCCGGTCGCCCCGGTTCTTTAAGTACCTGTACCCGGGTTTCGTCGGCCATGATAAGGTTACCGGCCAGTTGATGATCCCGGATGAGATTAATCAAAGGTTGCAGGGGTCTAGCCAGAGCGATGACCCAGTTGGCCAGCGTAGCCCTTGAGAGTTCGCCGCCATAACGGGCTAAGATGTTTTCGAGTCGATAGAGCGGTAAGCCATCGCAATATTTGCAGGTGAGTACATAACACATCAGATCGATACTGCCCATCGCGCCAGGAACGGGATGCTTGGGCAGAGTGGCTGCCACGATCTTGCGTTGCATTTCATCTTGAACCGGTTCCAGGAATACCGCTTTTTCCTGCATATATTCTAAAACCCGCACTTGCGCGGGAATGATGTCCAGTTCTTCTTTGACTTTAGAAAAGAAAGTCGTAATCGCACCGGCTTTTTCTTCATCGCTCAGCGTGATAAAGATTTGCACTCTGGGTAAATGGTCGGCAAACGGTTTACGTCCAGGTTTTTTCTTAGACTGGCTGGGCTCAGTTGATTCGGAACCAACATTCTCTTCAATAGCCTCTATTTCGTCGACGACTTCATTCGTTACGGTATCAAACTCAACCGTGGCCTCGACTTCGGCGTCATCGAATAACGACACTTGCCCCGACTGTTCACTTGAGGGCGCAAAACGTTTGATTTTAGATAAACGCAACGCTTCTTCGAGCAACTCAATGCGTTGTTTGAGCGAAGCAATCACTTCGGATTTAAGCTCAACGGTTTGTGTCAACTCATCCACGCGCTCTGCTTTTTCAAGCAACTCAGCGATCATCTCGGGCAACAAGAAAGCCGAGTGATCATGGGGTTCTAAAGCGGGAAAGTTCGGTAAAATCATACTGATATTATACTCGATTTCAACCAGGAAATCTTGATATTTTCCTTAAAAAACAGACTCATAATACCGATTTTTATGACCTTTCATCGCGCTAATATCGTAACCATCCAGCAACCAATTCAGCTGCTGACCGGTTAACGTCAACAGTACCTCATCCCCTTTCGGCCACTTGAATTTATCCTCTACCAATGCCTTGTAATAAAGCACAAAACCTGTGTTTTCCCAGAACAAACATTTAATTTTAGTGCGCTGCTTATTGGTGAACGCATACAACCCACCGTCAAACGGATTATGGCCGAGTTCACACTCAACAATCGCCGCTAACCCCCGATGGGATTTGCGAAAATCAATCGCTTGCCGGTACAGATAAACCTCTGTCAGCTCTAAAGAAGGGCGCAAGATGTAAGTCACCGCAACACCTCAATCAATTGTTTTATCAAGGCCATATTGTGCTGAGCAATCCCCGTCAACTGGGTGCCATCCCTGAAGCATAAGGACAAACTTGGCGAAGAGGGCGTGGCGACATGCGCCGCCAATTGGACCCGGGCAAAGCCGGTTTTACACTCAAGGGCAACCGGTTCGCGAAGCGTCAGAAACTTGCGCTTCCAATAACTAAACTGGTGAGCAAGCAGTGCTTGCTGGCGGCAGTAGCTTGCTTGGGATAAACCAGATGCTTGCCATTGCGCGATGTGAATCTGCCAAACGTTGTGATCGGTATTGTTTTCTATTGATGTCATAAGTGATTCCCAAAAAGCTAGAGTTGGGAAATTCTGACATGGCTGGCAGTGGGTTGTGAATTACGCTGACAATTGAGCGCTTACTTTATTGCGAGTTACTCACCCATCAAACCAGACGGTTTGATTGCGGCCACCTGCTTTAGCTTCATACAAAGCCGCATCAGCCCGATGCATCACATCTTCACCATTACTGTCATTAAGAAACACACAGGCAGCACCGATACTGACCGTAATTTTTACCGGGCCGGCCTGATGATTGATACAAAGCTCTGCTACCTGCTCACGCAAACGCTCCGCCATAGAAAAAGCATCATTTCGGTCCGCCCCAGCCAACAAAATAGCGAACTCCTCGCCACCCAGGCGCGCCGGAATATCGATGGCTCGCGAATTGTTTCTGGCGATTTTGGCAAAGGCCTTCAACACTTCATCGCCGGTAGCATGGCCATAAGTATCGTTGATACGTTTAAAAAAATCTAAATCAAGCATTAACAACACCACAGAATAGTTATCTAAACGCACCACTTTTTCCCGCTCATTTTCCAGCTGCTCCAAAAATACCCGCCGATTAAACAAGCCGGTCAACGGATCTGTACTGGCAAGTTTTTTCAATTGAGCTTCCAACTCTTTTCTTACCGAAATATCTTCCTGAATACCGACATAATGAGTGGTTTCACCCTCTCTATTTTTAACCGGGGCAATACTAAGCTCCTCATGATACAAGGTGCCATTTTTACGTTTATTAATCAGTTCTCCACGCCAATGTTTACCTGCCCGAAGCTCTGTCCACATATCTTCGTAAACGGCTTCACTTTGTAATCCGGATTTTATAATTTCATTGGGATTACTACCTGCAACTTCGCGTATGCCATATCCGGTTAAACGGGTAAAAGCCGAATTAACCCAAGTAATATTTGCATATTTATCGGTAATGATAATGCTATTTGCCGCAGCTTCCAGGGCTGCTATCAACAAGTTGTTACGGGCCTCCATTTCGGTTCTCATCAGCGCGTAACGAATGACCCGAGCCAAGCCATCGTAACCAAAATCGCCCTTGACCATATAATCAATAGCGCCAGCCTCCAGGGCTGTCAGCGCAAAATCCGTATCATCGGTACCACTCAGTATCACTATCGGTATGTTCACAGCCATAGCCTTGGCTCTATGAACAGTTTCCAGGCCTTCTGAATCGGGTAATGACAAGTCCAACAGCATCACATCGAAAGTCGACACGTCCAAACAACATTGGGCTTCTTTAAGCGATTGCACCCAAATGACATTAAAATGCCCACTCTGTGTTTTACCCAAAGTCAGTTTTACCAGATGCGCGTCGCCGGGATCATCTTCCACCAGCAACACCCTGATTACTTTAGCTATACTCATGCCTTGCCATCTTCAGGTAAACGTACCAGCGTAAACCAATAGTCTTCAATTTGCTGTATAGCCTTAATAAACTGGGGCATATCGATAGGTTTGGTGATGTAGCTGGAGGCCCCCAACTGATAAGCACTTATCACATCTTTTTCAACATCCGATGTTGTCAAGACCACCACCGGAATACCTTTAAAGCGTTGATCTGCCTTAATTGAGGCTAAAAACTCACTGCCATTCATGCGCGGCATGTTCAGGTCAAGAAAAATAAAATCAGGGCGCGGCGCATCGGCATATTTTTCTGTTTTATTTAAAAAATCCAGCCCTTCCCGCCCGTCGACCACATGATGTAAATGCGCCAGAATCCTTCCCTCCTTTAAGGCCATTTTTACCAAATAGGCATCCGAAGGCTCATCTTCCAATAATAAAATTTCAACAAAACAAGGACTATCTGCATTGATCATCATAATTCTCTTTTTTAGAGTTTAGCCTGGCGTGACCCAGGCTACGATTGAATTTTTATCCCGGCAAATCAAATACAACAGTAGTGCCGCCGCCCGGTGTTTCTTGTAGCGTTACAGACCCGCCGCAACTTTCGATAATACGCCTGACAATTGCCAGACCGATTCCCGTTGAATTCTGATTATCACTGACCTGTAAACGTTCAAATACCCCAAATACACGCTCCCGATACTCTTCCGGAATACCCATGCCATTATCAATAACACGAAAAATCACGCGTCCAGCCTTTACTTCGCCACAAATCCTTATCTGTACAGCTCGTTCCGGGTGACGGTAACCTAAGGCGTTATCCAACAAAATACTAAAAACATCTTTCAAACGAAGACGATCCATATAAACAACCGGTAAGTCATTGTAATCTACCTGAGCACCTGTTTCAGATATTAGCATGATCCTCTGCCCTAAAACATTGCCAATAACCTCCATCACATTGACTTTTTCATTCTTGCCGCGCACCTGGTCAGCGGCAAGATACAATTGAATATCACGCACCAGGGCACTTTGCCTCGCTGCACTTTGTTCAATAAAATATAATGAAGCCTTTACGTCCTCGCCAAGTTGCTCGTCTGACAACTGGAGTCGCAAGCGTCGCACAAAACTAATCAAACGCCGCGCCGGTTCCTGTAAATGATGGGCGGAAATATAGGTAAATTGTTGCAGTTCCGCGTAAACGTTGGCCAATTTATCTTCTATTTGCTTGCGCTCTGTTATGTCCAAACAAGATCCGACATAGCCGAAAAAAGTATTATCGTTACCAACACAGGGAACACCATTATCGATTATCCAGCGATATTCACCATCATGGCGATGTAATCGATATTCCATGGTAAAAGCCTGACGCTGGTCGAAGGCAGTAAGATACGTGTCAAGACAACGCTGATAATCATCGGGATGAACATGTTCAGCCCATTGGTTACCCTGTTCCTGCTCCAGAGTACACCCGGTAAACTCAAGCCAGACTTTATTAAAGTAATAACACAGTTTATCAGTACCCGACTGCCAGATCATTACGGGTGCAGAATCCGCCAAACGCCGAAAACGTTGCTCACTCTCACTCAGTTGGATAGTCAGTTGATGAGCCATTTTAAAGGCATTTGCCCTCATATTAAGATAAGAGCGTAACAGTAAAAACAACAGCAAACTAATTGCGCTTCCTGCTCCCTGCATTAGCCAAATTTTGCTGTAATCATTACCGCTTAAGCCATTCGAAATATGTTCAAATTGCAATGTCCAAACCGTGCCGTTGAAACTGGTCGTTATTTCCAGAACAATTGGTTGGGCACTTCCCACATAAGATACTTCAGCACTGTTATACAGCAAGTGTTCGCCCTCGGTGGTTCGCCCGTCATAAACACGCAAATGAACATGAGTCATTTTATTGTCTTCATCGACGTTAGCCATCAACTTGCTCAACAAATCCCCCATACGAAAAGGACTGTAAACCCAACCAGCAATTGAGGCACGACGCTGCTCAACCGTCTCAACAGGCTGATTTTTATGATAAACAGGCACATACATTAAAGTACCTGCCTGTTGTTCTGTATTTGTTTCCTGTATCAAAGTTACTTTGCCGGACAAAGCAACCTTATTGGTATCGCGTGCCTGCTCCATTGCCGCACGTCGCACCGATTCGGAATACATGTCATAACCAAAAGCACGAAGATTACGCTCACTAAAGGGTTCCAAATAAATGATTGAGCTATACGCTTCACGTTGACCTTCGGGACGCACCTTGTAATCGGGAAAACCTTCGGCACGAATTTGGGCTTCATGCGCCGCTAATTGTCCGGGTAAAACCCATAGCGAAAAACCCAGACCCTGAATGCCGCTAAAGTGCTCATCACTGCGTAAACGCTGCACAAAATTTTGCCATTCCTGACGCGTCACACTATCTGAGGCGTCAAACATTGCCGCGCCGCTCAACAAAATCTGCTTATGTGTATCAAGCCTGGCTTCCATTTTTAATCTGACTTCATCACAATAAAAAGCAAACTGGCGATAGTCATTGCGCTCGATTTCCAGTTTTTCAAAATAACTGGCCAGTCCTGTTACGATCAATCCCATCAGTAACAACAGCCAGGGCAGTAGGCTCCGAAGAAAATGCGTGTTAAATAGTTTCATTGTTTTTAATATTTTAATTCGGGAAAGGAGGCCAAGTTCTCATCAAGGGGCAATTCAAACCAGAACACGCTACCCTGACCTTCTCCAACTGACTCGACACCAATGCTGCCGCCATGATGTTCGACAATTTTTCGACATAACGCCAAACCGACACCGTTACCTTCAAAACGGGTTCTGGCCTGTAACCGCGAAAAAACTTTAAACAATCGATCAATTTGCCCCGGATCAATACCAATACCATGATCCCGCACTTCCACCCGAAAGGAGCCACTGCTGACCGAGCCATGTACATGAACCTGCGGTGCTTGATTTACTTCGTGATATTTAAGCGCATTGCCAATCAGGTTTTGAAACAAACGCGTTAACTCATCACCACTGGCAACCAGTTCCGGCCAGACACCGGTCACCTCAAGTTTGCCGCTGCAGGCACATAACTCAGGATTAAGAAAAGCCAGCGCTTCTTCCAAATAGACCTTACTGCTGACCGGTGCTTTAGCTTCAAATTTACGACCTACCCTCGAATACTCAAGCAAGGATAAAATCATCGCGTCCATGCGTTTGGCGCCGTTAACGGCAAAATCGATAAACTGTTGCGTTTCTTCATTTAGCTGACCGGCCAGAGCTTTTTCAATCAAGGATAAATAACTGGTTACCATACGTAAGGGTTGACGCATGTCGTGCGATACCGCATAGGCGAATTGTTCAAGTTCAGCGTTGGATCTGTGAAGTTCGGTTTCAATCTGTTTACGCTGATTGATATCAGTATGCATACCAATCATTCGTAATGGCTTACCTTCTGCATCGCGCTTGACCACTATACCGCGAGCAAGAATCCATTTGTAGCGCCCATCCTTGCAGCCGAGCCGGTGTTCATTGATATAAATCTGACTTTTTCCTTCAAGATATGCTCGTACTACGGCATCAGTAGCTGCCCTGTCATCCGGATGAACGTGATTTTCCCATTCTTCAAAGCCATTACCGATTTCCTCTTCAGTATAGCCAAGCATCTCTTTCCAGCGTTTGGAATAAAATACCGTGTTATCCGATAAATCCCAGTCCC
>CAIKYI010000706.1 GCA_903831545.1 uncultured Methylobacter sp.
TCAATTGCCATTTGTTCGGGCTGATAACGTTCGACGACTTCCAGGACTCCATCAAAAATTTGTTTAAGTCGATCAGGAAAATAATCCGCTTTAATACGGATACTGCCGCTGGCGATGTATTTATAACCATTCGTTGTGTCTTCGATAATGCCGTAACCGGTTATTCTTGAACCGGGGTCTATCCCTAAGATTCTCATCAGTCATTAATAAATGGTAGAGTGCGCCGTGCGCACAAATTATCCGTGCGCATCAAATGCGCTAAGCGCTTTTTTCCCGCAAAAAATACAGCACATCTTCATTGTTGACTTGATAGTAAATATCTTCAACCAGCACCGTCACACCTAATGAAGAGAAAGTAATTTCGTCACCCAGATAATAATAAGCGGATTACCACTGGTCTTTTTTGCTAAAAACTTCGATTTCTCCCTTATCCTGTTCGATTAAAACATATTCTTCCAGGCTGGGGATTCTTTGACAACGCAAGCGTTTGTCAGTCTGGTCAAAACGCCGAGTCGATTTGGATAAAACTTCGACAATAATAACAGGCGCTGTTTTGTAATACTCGTTGTCGTTATCGTCCTGGCAAACCACCATCACGTCCGGATAAAAAAAGTTGGAAGCCACTTTAACTTTCATATCCGCCATGAAGGTTCTACAGGGAGAGCCTTTCAAGTGATTCCTTAATTCACTTGCCATGTTAAGCGACAGTAAATTATGATTTTCACTAGCACCAAGTATTGCATAAACTTCACCATCGATAAATTCATGCTTGGTGTCTGCAAGCAGTTCTGCTTTGCTTATCTGCTTATGTGTGGGGTTAAAGTTCATGGTTTTTTCTATTTTTTAACGACGTTTACTACACCTAAATCATAATCTCATTATGTGGTGGGCAGAAAAGCGTTGCCCACACTACATTGACTAGCCAAATTCAAATGATGTTACGCTAAAGATATTTTTAAGTGATGAGTTTGGAGTTGCCCCCAGATACATACGGGCACAACCAAAAGCTTCGGATAATCCAAACTCGACCGCAAGTTTAATTGCTCCTGCATTGGGTTCCGGCACGTCAATCTGCACCTTTTCACCACTGATTTCAAATAATAAACGGGACAAAATAGATTTTGCAAGCGTCTCGGAATCCGCAAACAGAGGCCCAATCTTATAGCCATCGTAACAAGGTCTAGCAACTCCATAGCCTCTTAGATGGTCATGTTCGACGATACCAAAGGCTAACACTCCAGGTTGACTGAGCCATTTTTTAAGAAATATTGAACGATTGACTGGAAAATAAACGCTGTCATAGTCGACAACAACTTCAAATGGAACAGTATTGAGGTCTATGGTTTCTGAAGATTTGCTGCCTTTTGCAATTCCTTCATATCTTAAATCTCTATGAGCGAGCTTAAACCCACCTCACTCATAAAACGGTGCCATAGTAAAAACCCCATCCATACCAATAGCAGCCGAAGGTTCAAGACGACTCTTTAAAAGATCACGCCGATAATGCCACAGACTGGCACCCAGTCCAACACCTCTAAAATCAGGGCGAACAATAAAAAGCCCCATAAAACCAAACAAGCCCGCATAGGAAATTATTGTTCCGCTGCCGATCATTTCATTATTCTGCCTGAGGGCAATAAAGGCATCGAAATCAAAATCCCTAGCTATATGAATGTCTGATAGCCCAGGATTCCAACCTTCAGTGTTTGCCCAATCATTTAGCAATTGAACCTCTTCATTATGCATTACTGCAATAGAAAAACCATCTGGCAACATGACACTAATTCCTCTGTAATTCACACCAAGTTGTTAAAGAATTTACTCCGTGCGGTCATGTTTGCGAATAGGTGTCCAAAAATATTTCAGGTTAATCAATCTAACCCTTCCATAATTTCGTCGCTGATATCCGCATTGGAATACACATTCTGTACGTCATCCAAGTCCTCCAGTCGATCTATCAGGCGCATCATTTTTTCTGCACCTTCTGCATCAAGTTCGGCCATGGTTGCGGCCTGCATAGTGACTTCGGCATTATCCGGTTCAAAACCTGCGGCAACCAAGGCATCTTTTACAGTTAAATAAGTTTCGGGCGAGGTCATAATATCAACCGCGCCGTCATCATAATTGACAACATCTTCAGCACCCGCTTCCAAAGCGGCTTCCATCAGCGCATTTTCATCAACCGAAGGCGCGTAACTGATGATACCAACCTTATTGAACATATAGCCTACCGAACCGTCGGTACCTAAATTACCACCGGCTTTAGTGAAAGCATGACGCACTTCACCAACAGTACGATTACGGTTATCGGTCAAACA
>CAIKYI010000707.1 GCA_903831545.1 uncultured Methylobacter sp.
GCGATTAATCACTTCCCGCAGGTTATAACCGCTTTGAATGCGATTTTTTAATTCCGAGAATATTTCGCCAATTTTGTATTCAATGGTGTCGGCACTGTCGGCAGACGTTTTAAATTTTTTAAGGTAGGGAAATAATTGTATATTTACAAAGTCGGCAAGGTCATCGCCAGTCAAGGCATTATGGTCAATGGCACCAGTGGCTAATTTTGGTGTCGCCCAGACAGTCCATTGGTATTCGGGTGCAATAATTGGCGTGTAAGTCTTGCCGGAAAGTTCTGCCGCAGTCGCTTTGTCCCTTTCCAAATCATCCAGATACTTTAAAAACAACACCCAAGACGTTTGTTCCACATAATCCAGTTCACTGCCACAACCCGCATCTTTGTGCAGAATGTCGTCTATATTTTTAAAGGTTTGTTCGAACAAGGTAATTTTCCCTAATTATGATTTCGGCTAACGGGTATTCAAGTTCGTCCATCATACCAAAGATATGCAGTAGATTTGTTACAGGGGCATAAATTATCTTCAGAAGCCCCCAGAAGAAAATCCTGCCAGCCCCAGAAAAAAAATTCTGTATAAATTCCAAGATCCCATGCACCCTGCACGGAAAAAAAATTCAAAAATATATTATTTTGAATGACCTGCATATGTCAGTAAATTTGGCCATATTTCCCCGTAATATAGGGTTAAAACACTCTTTTTTTGGGGATAATTCGATTGCCCTTCAAAAGAAGAATATTGCGGCAACAGTAATAATTACAAAATTGAATCAAAATCCATTTGGGCTCATGAGGTCACATTGGAGAATATACTCATGTAATAACTATTTATTAGTACCGGTATTAATTTTTCCTAGAGAGAAATCTTAAGAAGGGATACAGAAGGAAGATGAAAATTTTGGAAGAAGGAGTTAAGTAATTTGAGATTTTGTCTATACATAATGTAATGTAGATTTATAAATCAATACTTTAATAGTATGACGGGGTATTATAAGATAAAAAATGATATTTTTTTATTTTGTCGGAATATTGACCTTTATAGTAACTCTAATAATTGTAATCAAT
The DNA here is from genome assembly GCA_903831545.1 of uncultured Methylobacter sp. Lineage (GTDB taxonomy): Bacteria > Pseudomonadota > Gammaproteobacteria > Methylococcales > Methylomonadaceae > Methylobacter_A. Next base: position 1,062 of record CAIKYI010000707.1, read on the forward strand.
AACTATATATTCATAGTTAATGTGTGAATTAAGATCATAGTGTAATGCTAACACACGCAAAATAAATGTTAATTTAGTATGACTATTTTATTCTTAAATTCAATCTATGTTACGAGCAGAAATTAGCTACTAATCATCGACTGCTCTTTTGCAGATGTCAGAAACTGATTCTGAGCTTGGTTAGATAGAATTGAATTCCTGTTTTGGAATTCAATTCAGGGCTGAATACCTTTTTACAAACATTATTTGAGCCTTAATTTGCCACTAAACACCCAGACTATGGACTTTAATCGCCCCTTGTTCACCTGTTAAAAGATTTTGAAATATTACAGGATTGATTAATCATGACCACGATGCTGCCCATAACCCCTTTCTCTATGCTCATGATCTCTATCCCGAGATTCATGATGCTCTCGATGAGGTTGATATTGCTGATAACTTCTGTTGCCATAATTTCCATAAGGAGCCGGTCTGACACTGTAACCATAATCATTCGAATGATGACCATGGGCATAAGGATACGGAGCGCAGCCAATAATCAATATAGGGAAAATAATTGCAGCTATCGATCGAACTTGCATAATCATCATGTTTTGCCTCGAAATTAAGTTTATTGATATGATTTTTATAATTTTAAGCATTTAAAACCCCTCGTAAAAAGTGATTGAGTTGTTATCACTTTTACATAAGGTAGCTGAACTATTGCTTAATAATTAATTGTTATGAAATGGCTAAAATATTCGTCATATAAATATCAAGAAAATGGATAAACAGTTCATTAATACACGGGAATTAGGTTTGGCATGTTGGATAAAATGCTGATGTGGGTTGCAACTGATGTTGTCAATATTAATATGTTTGCCTCGCTTCCAATTAAGTGGCGGTTTGCTCATCAACGCGGCGCGTTGAAACTGCATTCCCACGCAGCGCATGGGAACGAGATAAAGATAAATTACTTTTTATTGAGGGAAAACTGCTTACACAAAGCATAAAGCGCCGGTATTACAATCAAGGTCAACAAAGTGGACGAAACCATACCACCTAACATAGGCGCGGCGATGCGGCGCATGACTTCGGAACCGGTGCCGGTACTCCACAAAATCGGCAACAGCCCGGCCATAATGGCGGTGACCGTCATAATTTTGGGACGCAGACGTTCTGCTGCACCACTCATCAAGGCGCTGTAAAGATCAGCTTCTGTAAACGGCCTTTGCTCTTCGAGACATTGCCGCTGTTTTTCCCGAAACGCCTGATCCAGATACATCAGCATTACCACGCCAGTTTCGGCCGACACGCCCGCCAGCGCAATAAAGCCAACACCAACTGCCACACTGACGTTATATTCCAGAACCCACAACAGCCAAATTCCGCCCACCAGTGCAAAAGGTACGGAAAGCATAACAATCAGGGTTTCGGTCAGGCGACCAAAATTAAGATAAAGCAACACAAAAATAATACCCAGCGTTAGTGGCACAACCAGTTGCAAGCGTTGTTTGGCGCGTTCCATATACTCAAACTGGCCGCTCCAGGTAATGTAATAACCCGGCGGAAACTTGACCGCCTGCTGCACTGCCTGCCTCGCATCCTGCACATAACTGCCGAGATCACGACCACGCATGTCGACATAAATATAAACCGACAACAAGGCATTTTCGGTACGGATAGCCGGCGGCCCTTTGTTTAAACTTAGTTGAGCTAACTGCCCCAGAGGAATGACTAAGCCATCGGCCACCGGAACCAACACATGCTCTGAAATAGCTTTTGGATTATCACGCAGTTCACGCGGATAACGGACACTAACAGAAAAACGCTCGCGTCCTTCCACCATCGTGGTGACTGTTTCACCGCCTATGGCCGTCGCGATAATATCTTGAAGCTCTCCGATCAACAGCCCATAACGTGCGAGAGCTTCGTAGTTTGGAACAATATCCAGATAAAAACCGCCGGTAACGCGTTCGGCATAAGCACTGGTGGTATTTGGAACGGTTTTAACGACTTGTTCAATCTGTTGCGCCAAACGCTCCATTTCTGCCAGATCTTTACCGAACAACTTGATGCCGATCGGAGTGCGGATACCGGTTGCCAACATATCAATGCGATTCTTGATCGGCATCGTCCAGGCATTGCTGACACCGGGAATTTGCAGCGCCAAATCCATCTCGGCAATCAGTTTGTCGACGGTCATGCCGGGCCGCCAGGCAGACTCCGGCCTCAGATTGACCAGGGTTTCCGACATCTCCAGGGGAGCCGGATCGGTGGCAGTCAGTGCCCGTCCCGCCTTTCCGAACACCGATTCGACTTCAGGAAAACCCTTGATAATGCGATCCTGGGTTTGCAGCAATTCGGCGGCTTTGGTTACCGACAAACCCGGCAAGGTTTGGGGCATGAATAACAACGTGCCTTCATTTAAGGTCGGCATGAATTCGCCGCCGAGCTGTGACGCCGGGTACCAGCTCGCTACCAGCATCAGCAAGGCAAAAGCCAGCGTGAATTTTTTATACCTCATAACCCGGATGATAACCGGGCGATAAATCCAAAACAAAACCCGATTGATCGGATTACGATGCTCGGGCAAAATCTTCCCACGCACAAACAGACTCATCAACACCGGCACCAACGTCACCGACAAAAAAGCCGCGCCCGCCATGGCGAAAGTTTTGGTATACGCCAAGGGATGGAACAAACGACCTTCCTGCGCTTCCAGGGCAAACACTGGCAGAAATGAAACCGTAATAATCAGCAAACTAAAAAATAACGGTGGACCAACTTCCTTACAGGAGTTGAGCAGAATTTCTGCACGCGGCAAA
>CAIKYI010000708.1 GCA_903831545.1 uncultured Methylobacter sp.
TGGAACATTGCCCATAAAGAAATTGATTTAAAAAACTGGCGTGGAAATAAAAAAAACTCCGGCTTTTTACCAGAAGAAAGAGCCTGGCTTGATCAGTTATTTTCCGAGAATAAATGGATTGACGCCTTTCGACTCATTAATCATGATTCAGAACAATATACTTGGTGGTCAAACAGAGGCCAAGCCTGGACAAATAATGTAGGCTGGCGTATTGATTACCAAATCATCAGTCCGTCTCTCAAAGATTGCGTAACAGCAGCCTCAATCTATAAAGACCAACGCTTTTCTGATCACGCTCCACTCATCATAGATTACGAGTTTTAATCTTGATATTTGCGTATAGCTGGGTATTAGTTCAAAATGCCCAACGTTTTTTGATAAGTTGCCCATAACCGTAAATCCTCAATGACCAAACCCATTCACTTAAGACAATTTGCTTCACGCACTCGTCAATGGTTAATCATGGCGCTTGGCTTTTTAATGACTTTTGGGCTTGTTTTATTGAGTAGCCTTGAAACAACTCTCAATATTAGCGGCTGGAGCAGTGGCTTCATCCACCCTTTACACGGTGGCGACCACCTACTCACCATGCTTGCTGTGGGCATTTGGGCCGCTCAATTACGAGGCTCGGCAATTTGGTTATTACCCCTCACTTTTGTCGGTGTAATGAGTCTGGGAGGTTTGGCGGGTGCAGCAGGGCTCTTAATTCCGGGCGCTGAGCCCATTATTTTGCTTTCCTGCCTGGTTTTTTGCGTTCTTATTATTCGCAGAATCCGCTTCAGCAATCAAACCAATCTTTTAATAGTCGCTTTCTTTGCCTTTTTTCACGGCTTTGCCCACGGGCAGGAAATTTCAACATCTGCAAGCCTGATTTCTTATACTTTAGGGTTCATGGTTGCTACACTGCTGTTACACGGCGCAGGCATTCTGGTTGTACGTCTACTTGTAGTCTTTTTCGCATTTTTTATCAGCTATTTAGCACACGCACAACCCACAAGTGATGCTGTAGCTAATAAATATAACGCACTGACCACATCAAAAGAATTTATTTCGCCTTCCCACTCAACATTGCCCGATAACCAAAGCTATCAAAATTTTTTGTTTATCGACGAAAATAATACCAAACACCGACTCCCAAAACTGGATCACTTCAACATTAGGCCGCATAGCTCTGAACCTGCGAATAATTACTTGACCCAAGCCAAGGATGAAATTAGTAATATTATATTTAATGCAGCTTCATATCTGGCAATTAATCATCAGACTGGCATTCACTTTCTAACTAACGGCGTTGGCCTGACTTCACCGCCATACACATTGATGCCAAACACTATTCCTCGCTTTTACACTGCAAGTTCGGTTTGTCACGCTTCAGAATATACTGCCATTAATGGCATCCAGCCTTTAATAACGCGCCTCGGCTTAAAGCCACCTCATTTTCTTTATTCTCCAGCCACGAGTTTACTAACTAATGGCAAAGGCGCAACTTCACCGCCTTTTGTAAACACATTCCCTGCTGTTACCTCATTCGCTCTAAATGATATTGTATTTAGCAATTCGTTCTCCGTTAAAAATTTCATCCCGCTGTCATCATCCGACAGCAACATTTTATTTTCCAACAAGTCTTTAGCTGCAGGAATGCAATCTTATGCGTCCTTATGCCTTTTACTATTGCCTTACAAATCTCACTTGACCGACAAAATAATTCGTCAGCCACTTCTAAAACTTTCTACAATTCACTTAAGCAGAGAAACAACATGAGAAAATCACAACTAAATATCCCGCACATTCTTTCCTGCAAACCACAAACGCAAAGCTTGCAGAGAGCAGGAATGGCCATATTTGCCTGCTCAGTTATGCTTAGTTATTCTGACATTACTCTAGCCGCTGCCATTATTGATGTTAAAACTGCCGGAGGCACAACAGAAACCACGGAAAAGAAACCAGCATCAAAAGGTTTAAATAATGCTAAGCCAAAGGCCAGTAAAAACGACACGGTTGAACTTGAAGATATGGTCGTGAATACAGAACGCGCAGACTCCCTTGTGGGTATTGCAAGCAGCGCCTCACAAGGTAACGTAGGGCAAGAACAATTAAAATATCGCCCGGTAACACGCCCAAGTGAAATTTTAGAAACCGTACCCGGTTTGATTTCAAGTCAACACAGCGGTGAAGGTAAAGCTAGCCAATATTATCTTCGCGGTTTTAATCTCGATCATGGCACAGATTTTTTAACGCAAGTCGATGGCGTCCCGGTAAACCTTGGCTCACATTCACACGGCCAAGGCTGGATGGATACAAATTTTTTAATTCCCGAAATGATTAAAACCATCAACTATCAAAAGGGCAATTATTACGCAGAAAATGGTGACTTTTCCAGCACGGGTGCGGCGAATATTCTGTATTTTAGCGATCTTCCTGAACACACGGTGAAATTCACCGGGGGTAGTTTTGACTACTACCGTGGCTTAGTTATGGGCTCAAAAAAACTCGGTGATGGTAATTTGGTGTATGCCGGCGAAACAGTTCATAACGGTGGCCCTTGGACCGTGAGCAATGATTATATGAAGTTCAACGGCGTTCTAAAATATAGCGAAGAACACGGCAATCATGGCTGGAGTTTAACCGGCATGGCTTATAAAGCCGATTGGAAATCAACAGACCAGATTCCTTTACGTGCCATCACCAATGGCACTATTGATCGTTTTGGCAATATCGACCCCACCGATGGCGGCATGAGTCAACGCTATAGTTTAACGTCAGAATGGCATCGCCAAGACAATGATAGTAAAACCCAAATCATGGCATATGGCTTGTATTCACAGCTTAATTTGTTTTCGAATTTTACCTATTTTATGGATGACCCCGTTAATGGCGATCAATTTGGACAACCTGATGAGCGTTTTGTGACCGGCACTAAAGCCACTCACACGATTTATCACAAATTGGGCCGATTTGATTCGGAAAGCACTTTTGGTTTGCAATTTAGAAACGACAACATCGACAACGCTTTATTGAAAACAAAAGCTCAACATATATTAGATATAACCAGAAATGACACGACTTGGGTAAGTAGCTTAAGTCCATATTTTGACAATAAAACAACCTGGACAAATTGGTTACGAACCGATGTCGGTCTTCGTTTTGACGGTTATCGTTTTAATGTGAGCAAAAGCAATCAAGCTGCAAATAATGGCACAGCCTACGATGGTATTGTCAGTCCAAAAGCGGGTATCGTTTTGGGGCCTTGGGCAGAAACCGAATTTTATTTAAACGGTGGTTTAGGGTTTCACAGTAATGACGGACGCGGCATAAATACACACGTTGATCCAAAGACAGGTAGCACAACCGATGCGGATGGTAACCCGATTAAACCAGCCGTACCGCTTGCGCGCACTTACGGAGCAGAAGTGGGTGTACGTAGTAATTGGGTGAAAGGTTTAAACAGCACCCTATCCGTTTGGTGGCTCGATATTGATTCTGAACTGTTATTCGTCGGTGATGCCGGATCTACCGAGGCAAGTCATCCTAGTCGCCGTTATGGTATTGAATCAGCCAACTATTATTCACCAACAAACTGGCTGACATTTGATGCTGATTTAAGCTTTTCAAAAGCGCGTTTCCAAGGCCATCCAGCAGAGGGAAGCCATATTCCTGGCTCTGTTGAAACAGTAATTGCCTCAGGCGCGACGTTTCATGATGTATTTGGAGGATTTTATGGCGGTCCTCGATTACGTTATTTTGGTCCACGCGCATTAATTGAAGATAACAGCGTGCGATCAAAGGAAACATTGATGCTCTCGGCTATGCTCGGCTATGAATTCAACAAACAGTGGAAGTTGCAAGCGGAGGCTTTCAATTTATTGGGTAGAAAAGACAGTGGAATTGATTATTACTATGGGTCCTGCTTGAAAACAGATACTTCGTGCCCAATCGGTGGCAACCAAGATATTCACCTCCATCCAGTCGAACCACTCAGTTTTAGAATGACAATATCAACTTCATTCTAAACAATAGAAATAATACAAAAACGTTACTGATTTACTAATCGGTTTCGTTTTTACAAATTACAGAAACTGCAATGTTACTTTGCATAATTCCTACACCAATGGGAATTTATAGTGACCTCTTAAATCAAAAAGTTGATAAATGACACCATTAAAACCACTATAACGACATTAAATTACGCTTTTTATTTCTACAAGCCATCACTTTATCAACGAAGATATTTATAATTGAAGAGCCAGCTAATTTTTACAAAATCATTACTAATAACAACTATGGTATTTAGCTTCAATTTTCACACACAAAAAAGCCCCGTTAAACTTTAACGAGGCTTTAAATACTTTAATATGACGTCAGTTCAGTTATATGTAAGAATAAAAGTAAAATCTTATCAAATATACTGCCTAATCGGTCAGATTAATTATCTGCTTCTTGTTAAAGAAGCAGATAATTAATTACAATATGCTTTTTAATGCTAAGAAAGCTTTTTGTGCATCTCTTAACTCTTGCTCTGCTTCTTGTCTGGCGCCGTCTTTCAAGTGTGCACGTGCAGCTTTAAGTTTGCTATGAACTTTATCACGTGAAGCAAATACTTTATCGCTTGCATTGATTTCTTTACTTGCTGCCAACACGTCTTTGATAAGCTCAGAAACTTTATCTGCATCTTCTCCCTTAGTCAGCGCTTCAAGAGCCACACCTACTTTAGCTGCAACCATATCAATGGCATCAGCAGGAGCATAAGTAATTCGACCAGCATCAACTTCTGCCATTACTGAAGTTGAAACAGCCCCCATAGAAGCAGTGATACAAAAAGCTAATGCAATTTTTTTTAAATTTTTCATGGTTTTAAGTCCTCAAGTTATTTTTATTTTAAAATTTATTGGCAAACTATATTATCATCAAAAGATGCAGCTATGAATTTACACTACCCTCTTAATATTTTTAAAAGGGTAATAGCAAATCGTTCAACAGCTTATTAACAAACTTAGGTTTCGAGTGCAATTTACGCTCGTAAATTTCATTTTATACCTTAGTAACCCTGTAGGGTCAAAAACTTTTATTATTTAAATTTAATCTATAAATAGAAAGCGCCAACTTCTTGCTGTCAGCACTTAATTAAATAATTGATTATGGACTGCTTTATTTTAGTGTGCTGCGTCGTACACTTTTTTCATTTCTGCATAGATAGCTAACGCTTCATTTAATGCAGCCAATGCTTTTGCATTATCATTACCAATGAAAGCATCACGAGTAATTTTTAATTTATCCTGTAATTTTTGACGAGTGCGCTCTGTTTGCTCATAACGAAATTCTTTTTGAGCTTGACGAGCGTCATTCAAAAGTTGTTGGATTTGATCATGATCACCGCCATTTTCCAGCAAACTTTTAGCTTCCAGCATTTTAGATTCAGTCAGCTTACCAGCACCTTCAACAACAGCATTTAAATCTTTTTTCTCTTCCTTTGAAAAAGCTGCTGAAGACACTGCTAACATAGATACAGTCATAACAACAGAAACGGCAATTTTATTAAATAACTTCATTTTTAATCCTTAGTGGTGGTTTGGTTAAATATTTATTCAACTTTATATATTTACGAAATGTAGAACAAAAGACATTTAACAAAAAAAATGACTGTTGCCGACAGGCATTTTAGCACAGATTCTGCTTCAGTAAAGCTCGCCTAATAAATACGGGGCGCCATCACTGCGCCAAACCACCAGCAACAAAAAAATGTTACATTTAAGCTGGATAATTTTAGTAGCCGACTATCGAATCTCTCTCAATACCCGGAATCCAATATCATTGGTCCGACTACTGGGTAAACCACTGTAACGCAAGGCTGAACGCAAATTAACAGCCTTCCCTACCCAACTGCCACCTCGATAAACGCGATACTGACCAACATCAGGCCCCATAGGATTTTTCTCAGGACTTTTTTGGTAATAATTTGGCTCATACCAGTCCTGCACCCACTCCCAAACATTGCCGTGCATGTCGAACAATCCCCATGGATTAGGTTTTTTTTGACCGACTTCGTGACTTCCTCCACCATAACCTTCATTGCCAAACCAAGCGTATTCAATTAAATCCTTTGGCTTACCTCCAAATGAGTAAAGACCTGTACTGCCTGCTCTGGCGGAGTACTCCCACTCCGCTTCACTAGGAAGCCGATAAGCGCTGCCACCTTCCTTTTCATTTAAATGCTTAATAAACTCTTGGGCATCATTCCAGCTAACTTTATCTACAGGTTTATAAAAAGCCTTAAATTTACTTGGATTAGTCCCCATTACATCTTCCCATTGCTTCTGCGTGACTTCTGTTTCACCCAGATAAAACGGTTTTTCAATGCAGACACGGTGCTGAGGTAATTCAATAGGGCTACTTTCTTTGAGTTCAATATCTCGGCCCATCAAAAAACAGCCCGCCTCAATTCTGACAAACCGAATACCTGCAAAAGCTTTGTAATCAACTGCAAGTGCGGATTGACAAAATACGGCACTCATAGCAAAACCAAAACCAACTCTGAAATTTTTATTAAGCTTCATAATGACTTCCCTTATTGAATTGTGAATTAAGCGTACTCAATGCAGCTGCTGATTAATATTATATATTAACAGTGTTAAACTAAATGCATCCCCATCAATATTAAGCAGTATTTTATAATAATGCCCTCATTTTCTTATATTCCTGCACTGACACTGAGCGCCACTCTATTTCTGTTAAGCGCCTGCCTTAACACAACGCCTGCTCTACAAACCCTCATACCCATGGACTTAAATCCCTCTTTAGGCTTAGAGGAAGTAACAAGTTTTGATGTCGCCATTAATAACGGTTTGATTCATCTTCTTGTAGCCGGCAAAACATCAGGAAAAAACAGCCCTGTTGTCGTGCGTTATTTGTCTTCAGAAGATGGCGGCGACAATTGGATAGCGGCAGTTGATGTCAGCAACAAAACCAAACCAATCGCAACCAGAGGCAATGACGTACAAATAGCCGCGGCTAAAAACAACTTAGTGGCAATTTGGCAATCAACCGGTGATTTGGAAAATAGTGGACCGATGATGAATCGCTATTCTCATGATGGCGGAAAAACATGGTTCACAGGCAAAAATCCAGCACAGGATAATAGCGGCGATCAATCGCATATTGATGTCATTTCAGATAAAAACGGTGTTTTTCATGCAATATGGTTAGCTGACCCCGAAGAAAATGGTTTTCAAAGCCTTCGCTATGCACGCTCCATAAATGCAGGGGTAAATTGGCAAGCAAGTTTGAAACTGGATGAGTCTACCTGTTCATGTTGCTGGAACACTTTGGCAATTTCCCCAGCGGGAGAGCTAAATGTACTTTATCGGGATATGAAACCCCGTGACATGGCATTAATGCAATCATCAGATCAAGGATCAACATGGCGACAAGCCAGCATTGTTGGTGATTTTAAATGGCAGTTTGATGGCTGCCCTCATATTGGCGGCGGTATAGCCATTCATGACAATAATACTATATACAGTAGCGTATGGACCGGTATTGAAGGTAAAGCAGGCTTGTATTTTCTCCGCTCCACCGACAATGGCAAGACCTGGAGTAACCCACAACCACTTGGCGGGTTGGCGAGCCATAGCGATATTGCCGTAAATAACCAGAACGTAGCCGCAATTTGGGATGAAAGAGAGCCAGACGGATCAAGTATTTTTTTTAAACACTCCAATATCGGCACTATTTCATGGTCAACACCAGTGCGATTATCACCAGTCGGCGCAATGGCCTCACATCCACGTATCGTTTCGAACCTTGACGGATATTTAGTCCTGTGGACAGAGAAGCACAACAAACACACAAAGCTGGTTATTAAAAGATTAACAGAATAAGGTTTAGCGTAAATCGATGCTTGTGTAGCTTTCCCCGTCTTCGACAGCCTATAGCTTTTTTAATATGTGTCACCTAGTGTTTGGTCTTATAATGACGTTTTGTTACTACCTTTTTCATTCCTAGATTTTATGACTCGGCGCCAATATAATTATAAAAAAAATCACTACCTGCTTTCATCTTTAGTCTTACTATCGGCAATGACTGCATCCTCTCAGATATTTGCCCATGCCATCATGGTGCGCTCTTCACCAGAAAAAGATATCGTTTTAGCGTCTTCTCCCAAACAAATCGATGTTTGGTTTAATGATAAAGTCGGGACGGAATACAAGTCTCTCGCCGTTATTGATAGTAAAGGCAATCGAGTTGACAATAAAGACTTGCAACAAGAAACCTTTGACCAGTCACATCTGTATGCCACCGTGCCGTCCTTGGCACCTGACACCTACACTGTACGTTACCGCGTTGTCTCTATTGATACACATATAGTTACGGGCAAATTCCAATTTACTGTTAAAGCGCCTTAATCATGATAAATAAAATTGTTGTTACATGGATTTGTCTGCTACTGCTTACGAGTCAACTAATTGGTTGCGATAAAAATAATTTGGGCACACAACCACAAATCCCCGACCTTAATAGTGTTGGCTGTTTAATTACCAATGATTTTTATGCCGTACATTTCAGCGTTTATGTAAAAACGTCTGCCACGAAGCAAGACAGTAGTGATAGAGCGGCCTTATTAAAACCATTTTGCCAGGAACTACCTACTGTTGGTAAAGCGTTCTTTTCCGCAGATTTGATAGATCGTGATATCCGTAAAACTCCTATCGGCATTCGGGTAGTTGAACTGGAACTCACCGGCTCTGATGACAGTAAACCGGAAGATTTTAAAGAAGTACGCACCATCACCGAGGTTGCCCCAAAACTCTATACAAATGGTGTGGTAGAAGCCCAGGCCGATATCGTTAAAAACGGTTATTACGCCATATTTCTTCTGATCGGCGGAGAAGATGCCATTTCAGACGAAGATAAACTGAGAATACCATTTCATGTAGGCGGCAATCCTGATGCATTACCTAAAAAAACAGTGATGCTGATTGCCGGCGGTGGCGTCGTGCTGGTGAGCCTGATTTTAATTGCACTGGTTTGGTATCGTAAAAAAGCGCGCAATAAGAGCTTATCCAATGATTAAAATAGTTACATTTATGTTCTTGCTGGGATTTTCTCTATCCTGCCTGGCACATGACCCCGGACTAAGTTCGGCCGATGTAATCCTTAAAGCCCATGGCGTAAATGTAAAAATAACGTTTTCGTTACAAGATATTGAAGCATTTGTACCGATGGATAGCGATCTGGATGCGGAAGTTACCTTGGCAGAACAGGAAGCGGCAAAACCATTTATCGCTTCATGGGCAATAAATGGAGCGCAACTTGCTTTTGACGAAAAAAATGTTCAACCTGCAATGCCTGGTGTGGTAACTTTCGATCAGAAAAATAATGCCTTTATCGAATTTCAATACCCGCAAACACCTGGCAAGCAACTTCAATTACACGCCGAATTTTTTAAGCAATTACCGGCAAATCACAAGCAGTTTGTAACCATAAAAGATGAGGCGGGGCATGGCATAAGTGAGAAAATGCTATCTCAAGAAGATAACACAATGACATTGCCTTTACCGGCAGCTAACGCCAACGAAAACAGCACCATTGCTGAAAGCCCAAAAGCCTCGGTCTTCACTGACTTTCTGCTACTTGGAATTGAGCACATTCTGACAGGCTATGATCATTTACTGTTTTTATTTTCTTTACTCATTGTAACTCGCAGCTTTTGGCCGGCAATTAAAATCATTACTTTTTTTACCATTGCCCATTCAATTACCTTAGCTCTTGCCGGGCTCAATATTATTGACATACCTAGCCAAATCGTTGAGCCGTTAATTGCCGCAACGATTGTTTATGTCGCCTTGGAAAATATTTTGCGAGGTGATCACCCCAAAGGACGACAATGGCTTACTTTCTTTTTTGGCTTGATACACGGCTTTGGTTTTGCTGCCGTGTTACGCGAAATGGGGATTACTTCCTATGAAACAGGCATCATGGTGCCGCTGTTCTCTTTTAATCTGGGCGTAGAGCTCGGACAGATTACTGCTGCAGTGATTATTTTACCGATCATATGGTGGCTACATAAGCAGCCAAAAATAGAATCTAGAGTCATGCCTGCCTGCTCAGTTTTAATCTGCCTGGCTGGCGGTTACTGGCTAATAGAACGTACTTTGCTGAACTAAGAACAGCTTGCTCCCTCTCTTACTAGAGAGGGAGTTCAGAGAATAAATGTCATACACCCCCCTGAGAGTAAGCCTACGTCGCAATTTTAGATGTTGGCAAAGACTAAGGCGACTCTCACACAAAACCATATCAATCTTGAATATATGCTTCAGAGAGTTTTTGATAGCGCATTAATAAAAGCACAAGTACGATTGCTGGCAATCCCACGGTTGAAGCATAAATAAAAAATATCGTGTAGCCATAACTATCTACAACTACTCCAGAGAATCCACCCAATAACTGGGCTGGCAAAGTCATTAGCGAACTGAACAATGCATATTGTGTTGCCGTATAAGCAGTACTGGTTAAACTTGAAAGATAAGCAATAAATACCGATGTGGCTATACCACCACTTAAATTATCCGCACTGATAACCCCTGCCAACAATAACAAATCAGGCTCACTAACCGCCAAAACTGCGAACAACAAATTTGTAGCTGCGACCATAATTGCCCCGAGCAGCAGAGGACGCATAATTCCATACCTGACAACAAGCATTCCACCTAGTGCAGCACCGACAATTGTCATGATAAAGCCAAAAATCTTACTAATCTCGGCAATCTCTTTTTTACTAAAACCCAAATCCAGATAAAAAGGGTTAGCCATTACTCCCATAGTAATATCGCTCATTTTATAAACTGCAATAAGCACTAAAATCAATAATCCAACTTTGCCGTTTCGGGCAAAAAAATCCACAAAGGGATCCAATACCGCCCCTACAAAACCTGACGAAATACGCCGCAAGATATTTTTGTGGCTGACTGGAAAATGCTCTACCTCCAAGACCCGATGCTCTGGCTCTTTGAGACATAGCGTAGTTATCACCCCAACTGACATTGAAATTGCCATCACAAAATAAGCCGCTCTCCAGCTGAAATAATCGGCTATGTAAAAGGCGCCGGCACCTGCCATTAATAAGGCAATTCGATAACCCAATACATAAGTTGCAGCCATAGCTCCCTGGTATTCAGGCTGGACCGATTCGATACGGTAGGCATCAATAACAACATCTTGCGTAGCCGAACAAAAAGCCACCCAAACGGCAAAAAAGGCAATATATTGCAATTGACTATGAGAATCCAACCCTCCCATGCCAAACAATCCGACAACAATCCCCAGTTGTGCCAACAACATCCAACTGCGTCTTTTACCTAAAAATTGAGTCAAAAAAGGTAAAGACACCCTATCAATCACGGGAGCCCAAAAGATCTTAATAGAATAAGTAACTCCAACCCAACTAAAAAAACCTATGACAGATCTTTCCACGCCTTCATCGCGCAACCACGCCGATAATGTTGAAAAAACCAGTAAAAAAGGAAGTCCTGCAGAAAAACCAAGAAAGATCATGCTCCGCACTCTTGGCTGAACATAAACCAAAAAAACTGAACGCCAACTTTTAACACCAGGCATTGACCTTACTCATCACATTCCAACTCATGCTTAGATATAACATTAAGGTAATGTCCCATAATTAACGAAAAAACAATAATTAATAACCAAAAAAAACACCACGAAAACAAACAGCATAAAAACATTAAAATTTTGTGCCGTTTGTCTTGGTGGTGAATTAAAGACAATTTATTTACCAGTATTTAGCTGACTTGATGCTGTATACCTAAGCCTTTAAATTTGCATATCTGTCACTTAATACGCAGTTACGCCAATCAACCATTGATTAAATAGTGAGCAACAATACTTGCTGCGTAACCACCAGCAATTGCAGGCGTCCATTTTAAATGACTGAAAAAGGTATATTTATGATCGGATTGCCCCATTAAGGCCACACCTGCGGCTGAGCCGACAGACAAAAGCGAACCACCAACGCCGGCAGTCAACGTTACCAATAACCATTGATACAAGTCCATATCCAGATTCATGTTTAACACAGCAAACATAACTGGAATATTATCAACAATCGCAGAAATCACACCCACTAAAATATTGGCAGTTGTCGCACCGAGTCCGTCGTACATCGCGCCGGAAAGCAACTCAAGATAACCGATATAGCCCAAACCACCGACCGCAAACACTACGCCAAAGAAAAACAACAAGGTATCCCATTCGGCACCACGAACCTTATTAAAAACATCAAATCCTGCCTCACCTTCAGCACGATGATTCATTTTCAAATAATAGCCGTAAAGCATTAGCGCAGAAAAACCAACCATCATTCCCATAAATGGAGGCAAATGCAGGGCTTGCTTAAAACTGACCGCAGTAACAATGGTAAACAAGAACATCACACAAATAACAATTGCTCCCGGCTTTAATTGCACTGCAGCCTCAGTAGTGGCTTTAGGTTGCTCATCGGGCACTGCAAAATACATAACCGCTGCCGGTACGGCATAGTTAACTGCCGACGGGATAAACAAATTGAAGAAATCGAAAAACTCGGCGTATTCAGCCTGCCAAACCATTAAAGTAGTAATGTCGCCAAAAGGACAGAAAGCACCGCCAGCATTAGCGGCAACCACTAAATTAACAAAACCGATGCTGACAAATTTTGGATTGTCAGCACCAACTGCCATAACTACCGCGCCCACCAACAAAGCAGCTGTCAAGTTATCCGCTACTGCTGACAGAAAAAATGTAATAACACCTGTGATCAAAAACAATTTACGATAGCCAAACTGCTTTCTTACCAACCAGGAGCGTAAAGCCTCAAACACGTTGCGCTCTGACATCGAATTGATATAGGTCATGGCAACCAGCAGGAACAACATTAACTCTGCATATTCTTTCAAGTTGTATTCGAAAGCTTCATGCATGGCTTCAACAGAAACACCTGCTTGAGTTGCTAAGACAGAGGCGTTCGCCCAGATGATACCAGCGGCCAAGATAACCGGCTTGGACTTACGCAGATGAGTAAACTCTTCTGTCATCACAAAGCCATAGGCAATAATAAAGATCAAAACGGTGTATATTCCCCGCTCCGTTCCCGTCAGCCCCAAGCTTTCAAAACCACCCGCCATTGCCATCCCAGGCAAAAACAATAAAGATAACAAGACAAAAATAGACCGCAACAAAATAACCCCCTCGTTATTATTTAAATAATTAATCAAAACACCCAAAAATTAGCGGCCAATATTATCACCATACAATAACCTTTGTCATTTTATGACCTACAGTATATGATTATTAGTCGTAATTAATAGCCTGG
Source organism: uncultured Methylobacter sp. (assembly GCA_903831545.1). GTDB lineage: Bacteria > Pseudomonadota > Gammaproteobacteria > Methylococcales > Methylomonadaceae > Methylobacter_A. The sequence continues at coordinate 13,361 of CAIKYI010000708.1, forward strand.
ACAGGCACTAAACGCTCACATGTATCAGTATAACGAAACCGACCAAACACTCGTCGACCAACGGGTAGCCCAGTTTAGAAGGCAAACGGAAAGCTTTTTAAATGGCCAGATTTCAGACGATCAGTTTCGCGCCCTGCGCTTAATGAATGGCGTCTATATTCAAACTCACGCCCCGATGTTGCGTATAGCCGGTCCCTATGGCCTGCTTAATTCAAATCAACTTCGAAAACTGGCTCATATTGCCCGTAAATATGACAAAAATTACTGTCATTTTACCACCCGGCAAAATATCCAGTTTAACTGGCCGCAACTGGAAAAAATTCCCGATATACTCGAAGAATTAGCCACAGTTCAAATGCATGCGATACAAACCAGTGGCAATTGCCTGAGGAACACTTCCTCGGATCATCTGGCTGGCGTTTGCATCGATGAAATTGAAGATCCACGGCCTTATTGCGAGATTATCCGGCAATGGACAACCCTGCATCCAGAATTCGCTTACTTGCCGCGCAAATTCAAGATTGCGGTCAGCGGTGCAAAACTCGATCGCGCAGCAACCCAATTTCATGACATTGGCCTGCACCTGGTTACCAATGATCAAGGAGACATCGGCTTTAAAGTGCTGGTCGGTGGCGGCTTGGGTCGCACCCCGATTATAGGTCAAGTGATCAAACCCTATCTGGAAAAGAAGCATCTATTGTCTTATCTGGAAGCCATACTGCGGATTTATAATCTGTTTGGCCGCCGCGATAATAAATACAAAGCGCGCATTAAAATCCTGGTTAAGGAATCCGGCCTGGAGAAATTCTCCGAATTAGTCGAAAGAGAATGGCTGCTGATCCGCGATAATCTGGAGCTGTGCGCCGATCGTATAGACGCCATCAAAACCCAATTTGCAGCGCCTGACTACGAAATTTTTGCCGTACAAGACACGAGCTTTGCAGAGCGGCAACTCGAAAATCAGGTGTTCGCTACCTGGGTTAAATACAATACTGCCGAGCATAAAA
>CAIKYI010000709.1 GCA_903831545.1 uncultured Methylobacter sp.
GACGCAAACTGGATCGAAAGAAAATGATGCTAGCCAAAATCCCAAAGGGGCTCTATCCCTAAACCCTATGTAACAATGAACGAGACATCTCTGCAGCTTATTCGTTAGGATAGTGCCGTCTGCACATTACGCCAAACGTGCTTTGCGCGGCCACTTGACTCCAGTATCAAGAATGGCCGCTTTACGAAATCAACTATTTTTAACTGGTATTGAAAGGCGTATGAGGCCAAGTAAAAAATTCAAGCAATAATGCAATCTTTTAGCCATCGCAGATATGACGCTGGGTTTTATCCTCAGGATTAACCGTTCTAGGCATCATAGGCATGTGTTTTACTGCATCACCGCATTTCTTCATTTCCTGCATAAAGTGACTTGACGACATTTGCTTGGCGAATGCCAGGGCTTTTTTCATGGCTTTATCTCGCTTGCCCTGAGAACACAACAGTTTGATTTCTGCATCTACCTGTTTTCCCTGTTCCGAAAGTTTATTCATTTCTGCCTGATCAATATTTTGAAAACAAGCCATCCCTTCCATGTTCATGCCTTCAAGTGCAATTGTATTTGAAGAAAGCGCTGTTTGCTGTGCATCGTTAGTAACTGACGTGGTAGCTGACGAATAATCTCTTTGTGCAGATGAATTTCTTCTTTGCGGTGAGCCTGACTGAAGCAAGCCCAAGGTATTGTTTACCCCATAAGGCAAAGAAACTCCCGATACGGCATTTTGAACCTCTCTGGATAAACATCCCGACAACAGGGCAATTGCGCACAAAAACATTAACCAGAAAATTTTATTTTTAATCATATTAGTACCTTTTAAAAAACAGGAGTCCCGCTCCAGTCAAGAGCCTTGGGACGATATGCACTTTGTTATTGTGCCTCGCGGAATGGCCAAACATAATGTTTCAAACGTTACTGCAGGATAAATCTTACTCTTCCTGTTCCTGTTCCCGCTGTTTATTTCTTGGATGCTATTTTATTGATATTGCTTTTTGCTATGTCATAGCCCGGATCGAGTTGAATCGCCCTTAAATACGACATGTAAGCTTTATCATAATAGCCGTAAGTCTCATAGGCAACCCCTAAGTTGTTGAACACTCTTGCCTTGTAGGGCGATTTATTTGATGTATCCTCCCACAGTGCAATCTCGCTGTAATAATCCCGGTTACGGTTGACTGTAAATACGCCAAGCATTATCAACATCAAGCCAATAGCCGGTTTCATAAACGCTCTGCAAGTCGGCATTGAGCAATAGAGCCGGTCAAGCTCCAGGCTTAATGGCAATACCATTCCTACCATGGCCAGATACATTTGCCGCTCATTAACCACATCCAATCTTGGGACGATTGAATTGGTAGGTAACAAATGCAAAAGAAACCATAGCGCGCCAAATCGCCACCATGGCTTACATTTTTTATTCAGGATTAAAAAAAGAAACGTCCCCACAAGAAAACTTAACTGAATGACGGTTAAAAAATCCCATTCATGAATGACAGGCAAATCAGGATCAATATTTAAATGACCTAGCCAAAGCAGTCTGGAAATAAGATAGGTAATGGCGTTGATCTGAGTAAGCATATTTTCATACAGACTACGCTCAGTGAAAGCAAACATGAGCAGATCGTTATAGCTTGGCTTTAAAGCAAAAATCAGGGCAATAACGAGTAGCAAGAACCAATGAACGATCTGTTTAAAAAATATAACTTTCCAGCGTTCTTTTTCGGCATAAACTTCCCATAATAACAATGTCGCGGGTAGCGTTACCGCCACCTCCTTGGTCGCGACGGCTATTACAAATAAAATGGGCGATAAAAAATATTTAAGAACAATGCTGTTGCTTTTACTGCCACAAATATAACAGCACAGACTGCCAAGATAAAACAATGCCATTAACGAGGAGGAACGACCGCTGATATAAGTGACCGCCTCAGTTTGCAGTGGATGCAGCACAAATATTAACGCGGCAATTAATGACGCCAACTGCCGGACTGATGTGTTGCCGGTCACCCGGCTTATGCTAAACAGGCGAACCAAATAAAAAACCAATAAGCCATTTATGGCATGAATGCTTATATTGACCAGATGATAGCCAAATAGCCCGCCGTCCGTAATCCAATTCAATGAATAAGTCAGCTTCAAGACAGGTCTGATTCCGCGCAACATGTCTTTCCAGCAACCACTCAGCGAATGGATTGGACGATAATTGACAATGACATTGTAGTCGTCAAACTGAAAATCCCCATAAAAGGCATTTAGGTACACCAGAAAGGAAGTACCCAAGAGCAATAAAGCCGCATGTTTGGAAGAAATCTTTATCGCCGAATCCTCATTTTCCATTTAATACCCGGATTAACTCACTATTTATAATCAATGTGTATAGACTGCCAGACCTTTAATCCAGTTAGATATTTGGCTTAAGCTGCATTTTAGTAACACAGGATTTTTTTAACAGGAATCTTGCAACCGCGTCATCCACGGTTCTTTACATGAAGGGTCCACATGAAAAGACAGGGCTTCTGGTTTATGCAATAGCCCTTTTTCCCCCGAGGCATTGGGATTTAACTGCCTTTTTTCGATAAAATCAGCAAGCCGCCTGGCGTTATAAATCACCAACACTCTGTGTTCAGAGTTACTGCTATAAATTTGATAAGCCACGTTATCTTCGTTAAAGGCTGGATTGCGCTTAATAAATCCTTCCAACTGACCGATATCAGCGTTGGTTAAGGTTTTTAACAGGGAATCGTCATGCTCTTTAAGCAAAAAATGCAGGTATCCGGCAAGTGTTCCCTTCCTTTGATGGTCTTGTAATGCGACAACTTCCCGATCAGAAAATATAAAACTCTCAGCAACCAGATAATGCCGGTCACGTTCACCGTCGTTGGCAAATAATGACAGCTTTTCCAAAGCTCTATGTTCCAAAGCATCCAGAAACGACGCGGGCGCGCGAATATGCTTATCCACTGTCACCACCCACGGCAAGGCCCGTCCTGTTTGTTCGTAACGGGATTTAACGCTCGAAATCACAGCAGAGCGCGGCAACTCGTCTTCGCGTCCTTCCGGTTTGACAAGAAAAGCATCGACAGCGATGACTTGAGTTTTAAACCCTGAGCGTTTGAATTGTTCTACTATGCCTGCATAACGTGGCTTATAGGGGATGCCGGTGCCATCGTACAGAATATTGATGCTGTTAGTTTTGGCATGTTCCGCGACCAAACTACGCAATCGATTGGCAAATGGTTCAACATAAATATAATCATCACTGTGATGACCCGCAGCCGTCAGCACTCGATAAAGATCACTGATTTTCCGAAACTCGTCCAGGGACGCCACCACAAAATTATCACCACATTGCGCAGCGGCCAAATCTTCAATAGCGGTTTTACCGGAACCCGCGCCTCCCATACACATGAACAATTTTGGCTGCTCATCGGGTGATTTACCCTCAAAAATTGCAAGCTTTGCCAGCTCAAGTTTTTCGCTAATATCATTTAGCCTGTCATAGGCAATTTCGACCGCCCGGTTGAGCCGTAAATCGTCAGTGGCGGCGACCAGCATCTTGTCTTTAAGTTCCGGATTGTTGGCCAGATCGAACAGCTGCGCCTTGTTGCCCGCACATTGTTTAAGTAGTTCCAGTAACTCCGTATGGGAAGGTGAGCGCAGTCCAGACAACATATTCACATCCAGACAAAAGAGTGGCGCAACACCATTTTCCCCCACCGGAATACCGTCAACTGCGGTTTTACCAACTGAGCGTAAACACTCGGTATCAGGTAAGTAACCAATCAAATTTTGTGCATCACAGAGCGGATAATCAGCCAAATGCTTGCCGGCGATAAACAGTTTTTCCTCAATACGGTCAAACGGCACCAAACCGCCATTAACTGAAACCAGACAGTCAATGCCCTCGGCGGTTTTATGCGACAAAAACGGAATGCCCGATATAAAACGCTTGTTCTCAGGCCAGCGCCCATAGCCGTTAGGCTGGTTTTGCAGGTTTTTACTTAACGCAGGGTCTAGCGCATGTTGAAAAGCAGTACAGATATCCGCCAGACCACTGTTGGTATCATGGAGCGCGGCAGGGTCAGTGGCGGCAAGCCTTCTAAAATCGATGCCTTGTTCATAAACTCCCTTAAACGCTGGCAAATTTCCCAAAGCGGTCATAAAAAAGTCTAGCGTCAGTCGATTACCGTAAGAAAACGGTCGCACGCTACGCATGTGCAGATAAAACAGGCTTAAGCGTTCGGCAATATTTTCGGTATGAATGACAAAACCGTTATTATCAAAAATTGCGCTATCCTGGTTGTTACCCTCACCATCCAATACCAGGCACTCAATGATTTCACGAAAAGCTTTACGTTTACTCGGGTCACTCATACTGCCCGGACGATGATTTACCGTAATTTGTTCTTTCCAGTCCTGAAACATTTCCCGATGTATACGCGAAAACAGTTCGGTCAGATAAGTCACCCGTTTTGCCTGATCTTGTGAAACCGTAGTTTCGGCTTCTTGCTGCAAGCTTGACAAGACCGCACTGCCTCTGGCAATCGCTAAAACCGTACGTAATTTTTTGAGTTGTCTGTAGCCTGCAATCCGCGATGGAGGGAGTATTGTCATAATTTAAACCGTCGGTATTTTTGTCATGTCAGTTGCAAATGCATAGACCGGGATAGATCAACTTATAAGCATTAACTCGCTTCAAAACATTCTCCACAATCGAAGCGGGCATATCAAAACAACATTGAAATAAAGGGTACCTGATCCCTAGTGCAATCGCCAGTATTATTGACCGCTCACCCCACTCGCAACCAATAACAAATCGATCGACCTAAGCCGTGATGAAAAATCAACTAACGATTAAAGCGCTGCCCTTGAACGGATAAAAATCTTACTTTTATCCGGCCTAAGTTGTAGCATATTGAGCAACCCATCCAATTCTTTCAATTCCTAATGTCCACAGTAAATAACTTAAACGACCTGCACGTTCAAATGCGCGAATGGCGGCGGCATCTGCATCAGTTTCCTGAAACCGCCTTTGAGGAAACCCGGACAGCCCAGTTTATCGCTGAAAAACTGGCCAGTTTTGGCCTGGACGTGCATCAGGGTTTGGGTAAAACCGGCGTTGTTGCCACGCTCTCGGCCGGAAACAGTGACCAGAAAATTGCCTTGCGTGCCGATATGGATGCCTTGTTCATCCAGGAACAAAACACCTTTGCCCACAAATCGTGTCATGACGGGAAAATGCATGCCTGCGGGCATGATGGTCATACGGTGATGTTGTTGGGTGCGGCCAGTTATTTAGCACGGAATCGTAACTTTAACGGTACGGTGTATTTTATTTTTCAGCCTGCCGAAGAAGGTCGCGCCGGTGCCAAACAAATGATTGACGAAGGATTGTTTGAACAATTTCCGGCTGACTGCGTTTTTGGGCTGCATAATTATCCGGATATTCCACCCGGACACTTTGCGATTAAATCCGGCGCGATGATGGCCTCATTTGACTGTTTTGAAATCATAATCACCGGACAGGCAACTCATGCGGCGATGCCACACTTGGGCAATGATGCCATCGTCGCATCTGCCCAGCTCATTACAGCGTTACAAAGCATTGTCAGCCGAACGCTTAATCCTGCTGAACCGGCTGTTGTCAGCATTACCCAGATACATGCAGGAAACACCTGGAATGCGCTACCGGAGTCGGTTATTTTGAGAGGCACTTTTCGTTGTTTTAACAGTGACGTCCAAAAAACCATTGCCGATAAAATAACCCAGATTGCTCATGGCATTTGTGAGGGATTCGAGGTCAGTGCAGAGATTAAGTTCAACCCTGAGAACCCAGGTTATCCAGTGACGTTTAACGCAGCAGCGGAAACCCAACTGGCGCTTCAAGCCGCCATAACGGTGGCCGGTGAATCTTGTGTCGATTTAAATCCAGTATCCAGCATGGGTTCTGAAGACTTTGCCTTCATGTTGCAGAAAAAGCCTGGATGTTACATATGGATAGGCAACGGCTCTTCGGAAAACAGTTGCTTACTGCATAATCCGCATTATGATTTTAACGATGAAATATTACCGATTGGCGCAGCTTACTGGGTAAAACTGGTTGAAATAGTGTTAGGCAGCTCGACGCTACAAGAGTCATCATCTCAGCTCCAATAATGTTTTTTTAGCATCGATATCAAAAAAGGCCAGATACCAAATGAATACACTCGCTCAACTTCATTCCGACATTGAAACTCGCGTACAGACCATCCGGAAACAACATTCCGATTGGCTCTGTGGTTTGGGTTGCGACGGTTGCTGTCACCGACTCGCCGAAATACCGCTGCTCACGGCTGCGGAATGGGATTGGTTGAAAGTAGGACTGGTTGCGCTGCCTCCCGAGCAGCTTCAAGAAATTGGCCGGGGCATCGTGGCTCTAACCGAACAGACAGCGCGCCCCATTGTCTGCCCGATGTTGGATCAAACCGCGGGAGCTTGTCGAGTCTATGTCCACCGCCCGGTAGCTTGCCGAACTTATGGATTCTACGTCCAGCGTGACAAAGGGCTTTACTGCAAGGACATTGAAACCAGGGTTGCTGACGGTAACTGGGCTGAGGTGGTATGGGGCAATCAGGATGCCGTTGATAAGCAACTTGGCAGCCTAAGCGATAGTCGCGAATTGACCGAGTGGTTCGCGCATTGGAAAGATAGTGAGTAAGGTGTTGGCAAAATCAGCTGCATAAAAAACGAACAGCTTATTAGCTTTAACACGGCATTTGGTAGCAATCAAAGCGACGAAATGTACACAAAAAGCCATATGCTGGACATTCATGATTATATTTTTTTGATTTTTTTTTCTGGCAGGCTGAGGGGATTTTCTTCTGGGGACTTCTGAATCGATACTAGAAACTGCCCTGGCAGTGCCATACACAATAACAGTAATAAATTTATTATAAAAACAGGGTTTGTAAAGCTATTGCCCTCCAACTATCCAACTCAAAATACCTTTTTATTAACACACTAATCCTGCCCAAATAAACATCCCAGCCATGCAGCTATTTGCAGTATCATGGGGAAACCAACAACCACCATGATTCCTAATGTCTGAAGAACAAACAAGAATGCCAAGGAAACCGTTTTACTGGAACCCTATGAAGATTATGTAACGAAATTTAATGAAGTAACAGCCGCCTTATTAGAGATTGTCCCTACCGTTGCCAGTGTTGATAGCTTGCCTGATGAGAATGCCGAACTTGAATTTGTAACCCAATTTAGGGAACTGCTACGGATTAAGAATATCCTGACTTCGTTTTCTGATTTTAATGATGAAGATTTAACGCTGCCAGCACAAGTCTTTGAAGATTACAAAAGCAAGTACCTTGATATACATGACAAAGTGGGCACAGGTGGTGGCGGGGGCGGTGAAACTGTATCTGTTTTAGACGATATAGATTTCGAGTTAGAACTAATCCATCGTGATGAAATCAATGTCGCCTATATTCTTAATCTACTGGTAAACCTCAACAAGAATCTTGATCCAGAAGAAAGAAAGAACAGGCAGAAAGAAATTATTGATTTGGTAGCCGGTGAAGTACAGCTCCGCAGTAAACGTGAATTGATTGAAAAGTTCATTAATGAAAACTTGCCGTCACTGCAACCCAATGACAATGTCATTAATGTGTTTGAAAGTTACTGGTCAGAGAATAGGAAAAAAGCATTTGAAACACTCTGTGCCGAAGAAAATATGGTACCGGAACAATTAGAACAGATTGTAACGAATTATGGGTTTTATAACAGATTGCCAAAGCAGCAGGATATTGGCAATGCCTTAAGTTTCAAACCCAAGATACTTGATCGTAAAACCATATTACAGCGTGTAGGCGACAAGATTCAGGATTTTATTAATACCTTTATTGATGGAATGGGGTGATATTTTTAAGCGTAAAAACGAGTTAGATAGTTTACAACTTTAGTGTATTGGTAAAATCAAAATCAAAGACTACCAAATGGTGAGCAGCTTCGAGCCGGTGTGAATAAGACGCCTAAGGTTCTGAGCAAAACATAATTGGTCAACTGCATTTTCTAGGATAGATGGTACGCGGCCTTTTCTCACTTTGTGTTTGCGAATAATAAATCAGATTTTCAATAGTCAATTCCGAATGATTCGGAGTCTCTACTGCAGGAATGACTATTTAAGA
>CAIKYI010000710.1 GCA_903831545.1 uncultured Methylobacter sp.
CACTGATTGGGCCAATGGCTGGAGCTGTTATTGGTGCAACCTTAGGTGCTTATAAGCATTTCACAAAAAAATAAATCTTCCGAAAACAGTGTTTCTTTCGAATTAAAGCCATCGGCATAATTTAAAACCACCAACAACCGGCCTCACATGAAAATGTGGGGCTTTTTTTTTGCCCAAAATATGGAGAAATACCGTGCTAATACACAAAGATCCGCCACAACTCACTTCCATCACCAATCCCGACCTGCTCAAACTGCTCACCCTCAGACTCACTCAGCTAGCCCCGAACCTTCCCCATCAAATGATCATCGTGGAACCCCGAGACACCGTCGAAGACCTCGAAACAATCACCGGTTGCCCCATCCTAACAAGCCTTTTCGACGATGTCCGCTACCCAAATCCCGACTTTGTGCCCTGCTGTGAAGTACTGGAAGATCACGGTTGTTGCTACGAGATGGTGTTCATCTTTTCGGATGGTGATGGCTCGGTGTCACTGTTCATACCCAAGACCGGTGTTGATGAAGAACTGCTGTCGATGTGCGCTCAATATGCCGCCTCGGTCAACTCAACTTGAACACCATTGCATGAAATCTATACACACGCACCAATGAGTATCTTATTTGAATCTTTGATTCAACACACTTCGAGGAAATCCATGTCAACACTCATCATTTTTACCATCGTCAGTTCCATTTCTTTATTTTTCAACACCACTCGACTGCTGGGCATTTGCTGCTCGGCACTGGTTGTTTACTTCAATCCGTGGCTGCTGGTGCCTTACCTCGGCGTGATCGGCCTTTACCTTCAATTCAAACCCTTAAAATAGGAATCACCTCATGAACTTCATCAATTGCATTTTAGACCTGACCGACGTCGATCACTTGACCGTTGACGAAATCAACGACGCCATCAAAACGGAAGTGTGTCAGTTGGCCGGTTTCGATGTGGAAGAGCTCAGTTTCGACCGATAGCGCCACGAAAAAATCTTTTCTTCACCTCACCCTCACAACTCCCCAAACCTTACATTACCGCACACCATGGCCACTTCATTGTGGAGATTTCTGTGCGTCCGGCGTTCGATTTGGGCTTAACTTTCAACCTAGGAATTATTATGAACATCACAAGTAAATTGGTGCCCACACACTCAAGAACCAAAGTCACCGCCCAGCTTTTCGGTCTCAATTTTCCGATGAGACTTGAGCCGACTGTATTCAGTTTTGCCGATCACATGGCCGAGAATTATTCAGGTGGTTATTGGGATTTTTTCACACTCAGCAACGGTGGCTTTTACATGCACCCACGATCTGATGAGCCTTTCATCGTCAGCTGTGAGAATGGCCATGAGGGTAGTCTTTCCGGTGTTGCTTTGGGCATAGTGGTTTGTTTGTACGCCTACAGTCACCTGTCCTTTTGTGGTGGTGGTTTCGATGAAGTCTGCGCCGAACACTATCACTTGCTGCGGGAATTTGCTCTGAATCATCCTGAAGCCGGCGGTATCTTTTCGGCCATTGATTGACATCAACGCACAACACTTCGACAGTTTTTCGAATCGGCTGCACTAAAGGTGGTGAAGGGGGTAAAGGCGGTGTTCAATTTTGAATTTCGGGCACCGCCTTTACCGGCTTTACCGGCTTTAAATCGGGTGGTTTGGAAAAATGTCTGTGCGACGTCGAGTTTTCGATTGAATGGCCCTCGAGCGTACCTTTCGAAGCTTAACTAATGTGGCAACTAAATAGTATCTGCTACTTAGTTGCCACTGGTTATTTAAATGGTATCCATGCCCAGAAGCTCATCAAGCCGCTCGTTATTCGCCATCTCTAATTTTTTCTTTTCCGACATTACTGTTTTAGTAGTTAAATCTCGAGGGGATGGATTAACTTCAATCACTTTCCAAGCCCCTCTGCCATCGGCCTCAGCTTTTTGAAGCTCGAAACCACCGATAATTCGATTCGCGTTCCTTTTCAGCAACCAACCAAATTTTGAATTGTTGATGCTGCCTCGATCCTCAATCGGGAATTCACGTATTGCATCCAATAGATCTGCTTTACTACCTTGCGCCGTTTCAACAACCTTTCGAACCGTGGTAGCTTTAGATCCAAATATTATGTGCCACTCCTTGAATAAAACTAACAGTTTTTCAGCATCGGGGTCATGAGTTACTTGTTCCAACAAAGCTGTTACAGGATCGGGTTGCTCTAACCACATTAAAGGATGACGACAATAGTCGGACCATGACCCATTATAAGTGACGATATTTTTATCATTACATTTTGGTCTGCCCGCGCCTTTCCAGGCCAATATAATGGTGAATACCGCAGAAATATATTTTTCGCGTTGTTCACGTACTTTTTTCACCGGGGAACCTTGATAAACCATAGTCGCTGGAGTTGCCACGCGCGGGTCAATATTAAGGGTTAGCACTCTACGTAACAAGTCACGCACTGGTCCCACATTATTTCCTGAACCTAAAATCAAAGTGCGAGTGCTCACTGTAGCGGTCTTGCTGTAGCCCAAAATACGATCAGTAATTTTATCTGCAGTTAACATCCGTTTGATGGTGCCGTGAGGTATCCAATCGGTATCCATATCATCAAACTCAATCACCGCAGGACCTGTCATCAATAAGGACAACATAACTTTGGTTGCTTCCTCGGATGTAGCGGGATAGCTTACTTTGGCATTGCCACCGGGCGCTGCGAAGGCACCTAGGAGATCACAAAGGTAAGTTTTTCCACTGCCGAACACGGGAGCTTTAACATGGTAGGCCGGCGCAAAATCTAACGTGGGTCTGGTCACGGCGGTGAACATCGCTGAAAGTGCTGCCGCTTTGTCAGTGTCGGCAACAAAATGAAATTCCCCCAACAAATCAGTCAACAAGACCAAAGCCTCCTGCGCCATCTCAAATGTTGGGTTAGCTGGAATGTTGTAAGCTTTCGAATCGAATACGCCGAATAGATTAGAAATGGGGTCATAACCCGTTTCGGTAACCAATTGACCGTCGCTTTCCCTAATATAAGGTTGTCTGGTCACACCCGCCAACGGAGGCAAGTGTTTGAAGTTTTGGGCATCAAACAAAATTGAAATATGTCTTACTGGCGGATCACAACGAACCCAGCTCTTAGAACGACCGTCAGATTTTTCCCAAATGAGTATAGAGGATAATATCCGAGTTAAAGCTTCTCTAGTTACCGGTAAAATGGTAGGGTTTCCCGTCAATAAGTCCGTTTTAACAGAAACAATTAAACCACCACTTTGATAAATATTTCCCGAATTGGCCAATTCTTTTTCAACATTATCAACAATACGATCTATCTCCCCCGCAACAAGCCGTAATACAGGTTTATGCCGAGCCTCTATATTCTGAACATTAAGAAATTCCAGTAATTCTGAAATATGATATTTTTCACGATGAGAGTGCTGACAACAAAAACCGCCTGTGGCGTATTGTTCATTGGGTTCAAAATAGGCGGCACCTGAATCAAGCGCATCAGTATGCTCATCCACCCAAGGACAAGTAATATCATGTTTAGCTGAACCTAATAGTTTTTTGTATAGACCTCTCGCTTTGAGAGCCGATATGATGGGGTTCTCGTTCGCTTTAGGCGTGAATACTTCGTTGCTATGCTGAACTGGAGTTGTGGGGTTAACGCCAACCCTTTTAACAACAATGGTGGCTGACTCTAATTTAAGACCCACCATTATTTCTTCAGATGTGTAACGTTTTTCAGGTTGAAACTTAACCAATTTGCATTGAAATGGCAGACCTGATTCATCAATATATTTATTCTTGCCGTTAATGGCCTCCGGCAATCTTGCCCAACGACTCATCGGGCCACTGGCACCTGGATCACTTAATCCTGCCTTAATGATGGCGTCAAGTAACTGCGTGGCTTCTTGACCGTCGACTAGGGGTTCTGAAAAAATGATACCTACTTGATAATTGCCGGGGCTGGTTTCGATTAACCAAGAAGTTTCAAAGTCACCCAAGAGTTCTAAAGGATACTTGGTGCCCAGATCGTCCAACATGAGAAAATGAATGGCGGCGAAGTTTTCTTTACGAACATTGAAAGAACCATCAGCATCAATGTGGAAGCTTGAGCATCCAACGTAATTGTTGGTATCACTCGAAAGGTAATCGACAACCGAATCAGCACGTTTGGCTGACCAACCACCTACAGTGGGATCGTCTTTTTTGGTGCATATAGCTGGGTAAGCGTTTTCGGGGAGCTGAGTAAAAACACGTTTAATGAAGTCTGCGTTGGAAATGTCCGCAACATCTTCAATAATTTGGAAAGCTTCTTCCAATGAGTCGGAAATATTATGTGGTTCTGATGGTTTAACTAATGGAGTTGGAACAGGAGGTGTATTCATGATTTTCTCTTAAACTTTGTGCTAGAAATAGGGTTATTTCTGAAGAGGCCGCACTTGCGTTTAAAGATAAATCATCTTTTGGGTGTTACTTGAAATTAGAAATGTATCCGGTTAATTGAGAGTCTCTTCACTTTCCCTCTTTCAACGCTGAATATCTAATCTGCCTCAAAGATATAATTAAAAAATATTTTTGTCAAGAAAAAATATAAAAATATTAATCCAAAGCATTGCTTCACTGCCTCTACCGCTTTTTCTAAAGTCGGCTTAGAAAACTATCTAAATCTAAATTGAAATCGAAAAACCGAACACGACATTTTTTCGAACGCCCCAAAAAAAAGGTGGTGAAGGGGGGAAAGGCGGTGCCAAACAAAAAATACCTGCTTTACCACCTTTACCGGCTTTACGACCGCCACTTAGTGAATATGTCAGTCGCCAAGCAACCGCCACTAAACCTGAACCGAAAAACTGAGGCCTGAATCGAACCCAAACGCCCTGAACTGAGCCACAAACAGGCCAACTGGCGGATTTTGGTGGCCCGAATTGACCGACACCACACAGCAGCACCGCCACCCCACAGCCGACGCGCTGAATTTGACTTCGACACACAACACCGCAATGCCTTACATCACCCCTGATGTATTCAAAGGGCTTTTCTATTAACAACTACGCCTTTCCGACATACCCAAAACCTGCAAGCCCTTTGCCGATCTTTCGACATTTCTATCAACACCGGAGTACCGAAGCATGTAACCAATTTCACTACCATGAACCACCAACATCAATTCACAACACTCAACTTAGGAACCATCACCATGACCCGAACATACTTATCTTTAAAAACCGCCAAAACCACCAAGATCGGTGAACGTACCAAAGGCTATATCCATTACCGTGTTCTTTCCGATCAAGACCAAAACCTATACTTCAACATCACCGGCAATGATGATCTCGGCTACTATTCCAAAGAAGTCATCCCTTTTGAAATGATTGAGCATGTCGTCAAAGACATCGAGCCCAACACACCCGTATCATCGGTATTGTTCAAAAAAGCCTTCGTCGGCCGATCCAACAACAATGCGGCTTTTCTATCTGCCATTCTTCGTAATGAAAAGCTACTGTCGCCCATGACGGATGCTGTTCGTAAACATACCGTTGAAGCCGGTTGGGACGGTTGGAAATCCGACATGCTCAAACTTGCCGCCAAAGCCAAGCCTTTTGAACCTGAGGTGGCCAAAGTGAAGAAGTTACCCACCGTAACAAAGGACACCGTTGAAACGGTCATCGAAGATTCTGAACTGACCGATGAAGATTATGAATTGTTGCAGCCCAAATAACACCCAAGAAATTAGTTAGTCACATCACCACCCGAAAGACAGGATATGAACCGTAAACCCTACGTCACCCAGACGGACATCGACTCAAGCCCAGTAGTTTCATGACTTGATGGATGTCGGTTCTTGACTGTTACAAGGACTACAACTCCCCTGCCCTGTTTGATCGGGTTACTTTATTTAAAAATCGGAAAACTATCATGATCACTAAATTTAAATTCACCCAGAAAAATATTGCCGCTTTACCGCCTCACGTCAAAGACTCCAAATCCACCGACCAAGAGTACAGTGACACACTTGTTTCAGGCTTGAAGCTGTTGGTCGGGAAATCCGGCAACAAAAAATTCCTGTTTCGCTATTCTTTGAGATCTCGCAAGTGTTCCACCGCTTTGGGCAGTTTCGGAGCACTCACCGTTGATGAAGCCAGAATTATCGCCAACCAACATAAAGCTTTGGTGTCGCAAGGTCGTGATCCCAAGCAGGAACGGGATGACTTCAAAAGCCGCATCAGTTTCGGTGACTTCGTTTCAAAACATTACTTACCGCACATCACAACTTACAAAAGGAGTATCGCCAGTGATGAATCTAAACTACGATTGTATTTACTGCCCAAGTTCGGTCATGCACCTTTGTCGGACATCAGCACCCAAAACATACAGAGCTACCACAACCACTTACGTGTCACTTTATCACCGGCCACCGCCAATCGTCACTTAGCTTTACTGCATCATATAAGTTCTTCGGCGCTGAATTGGGGTTATGTTGAAAAGAACGTGTGTAAGGGCATCAGTAAGTTTCAGGAGAACAACAAGTACCAACGATTCCTGAGCAATGACGAGATTCGACGCCTGTTTTCGGCCGCTGACGATGATGAAAACACCTATGCGGCGGCTTATGTCAAAATACTGCTGTTGACGGGTGTACGTCGTAGTGAAGGTTTAGGTATGAAATGGGAGCATTTGCAATTGAGCGGCATTAAGAAACAATGGTATCTGCCTCACACCAAATCGGGCAAATCGAGATACGTCATCTTAAATCCTATGTCGGTGCATATTTTGGAACACTTATCCAAAGTACGGAATAATCCTTATGTGTTTGTGGGTAAAATTGAAGGTCAACCCATACAGAACCCCATCAAGGCTTTCAAACGTATGGTTGAACGTGCGGGACTGGAGTCAAGCCTGCGCTGTCATGACTTGAGACATACCCACGCAAGTTTGATCATCAACAATGGTGGTTCGCTATTTGACGTACAAGCGGCACTGGCTCACGCCAATTCCAGCATTTCGGAAAGGTATGCGCACCTAAGTGAAGAGACTCGTCAGAAAACGAGCTACAACATTTCAACGGTGATCACGGGGGCCATCAACGGTGCACAAGTGGAGTCCGGTCGTGGTCGTTCAGTTGGGAGATTGGTGTAAGCTAGGTTGTTTTATTGTTCAATGTGGAGGCTTGATGGCAAGGGCCTCTGTTGTTAATGTATTTGTTGTGGTTGTATAAATAAAATACAATTTGCAATAATCTGTTTAGTGGCTATATTATAACAATTGTTAAAACATGAATCTGGGATACTTATATGCATACTCTTAAACTGACACAAATTGGCAATTCGGTCGGATTGATTTTACCCAAGGAAGTCTTAGTACGGTTAAAGCTTGTCAAAGGTGATACCGTATTTCTAACCGATGCACCTGGAGCGGTCACAATTACACCACACGACCCCAGTTTTGAAGAACAACTGGAAATCGGTCGTGAATTTATGCGTGAGTATCGTGATACCTTTAACGCATTAGCAAAATAATTATGCAGCAATGGCGTTGGATTGATAAACAATTATTACTCATGTTACACGATGAAAGCCTGACATTACATGGTGGAGCATCGGGTATTCGTGATGAAGGCTTATTAGATTCGGCCTTAAGTCGCGCAGTCAACTTGGCGCACTATGAGGAGCCGGATTATGCAGATTTAGCTGCAGCCTACGCGGTTGGATTAGCTAAAAATCATCCCTTTGTTGATGGTAATAAACGTGTTGCCTTTTTGGCGGTGGGTTTGTTTTTGGGATTGAACGGATACAAACTTATAGCGACTCAAGTAGATGCAACACTTACTATTCAGGCAATTGCTGGCAGTCAACTATTAGAGGCTGACTTTGCTGTATGGGTACGTTCAAATTCATCCAAAAAAGATCACTGATTGATGAAGCAGAAATTCACGGGTATGAAGCTAATGGCATTGGCAAATCCACTCCGGTCACTGTCTTGTCCATTGAAACACCGATGAAGCCTTTTTGGTTACACCTCGATGTAGCCACCCCGGAAACTGTACCGGAGCTTTTTAGTATATTAAACTACTAATCAAGTGCCTTAATCGATTCTAATAGCCGTCTTTGTGTAGTGCGGCCCAGGTAGCTCAGTCGGTAGAGCAGAGGACTGAAAATCCTCGTGTCGACGGTTCGATTCCGCCCCTGGGCACCATACAA
>CAIKYI010000711.1 GCA_903831545.1 uncultured Methylobacter sp.
CGCGAAGTTCACCGTAACCGGTGTGGAAATCGGCGCGCAACAACATGGGTAAGGGACTGAATAGCCATAAGGCTACACAACACGTTATCAAAAACGGCGCCGGCCATAGTCTGGAGGAATAAGCGTTGACCTGGTTTGGCAAACGGTTGTGCTTACGTTTTTTGCTCAAACCCCTGGTTAACACTAAATTTGAAAATAATTTTCCAAGTTGCAAGTTTGACCCAGGCTGGGTTGAGTTATAGCGTTGTTTTACGCTGTCCAGTTCCTCCCACAATGAGCAAACCGCAGCAAAGGCCTGGCGGTGTTGCGGGTTAGTGTTTAGCCAGAGGTTGAATTCGGCTTGTTCACTGGCGGTAATGTCATCGCTATCCAGTCTGACCCACCAGGCATTGGCAATGGCTTTGATCTCGGCGGTATCGGTAGCGTCTGTAGTTGTTGTCATTTGTGTAAGTCCTGGATTTTAGCTTTAGCTATTATAAGACGCGCGACGCTATAAAAACAGGAGTGGTTCGGTTTACAAATCATCAATTTGCTGCAATTTTTGCAAAGCGTTGCGCAAATGTTTTTCCACCATATTGCGGGATATGGCCAGATGCTCGGCGATTTGGGAATGACTCATATTCTGGAACTTGCGAAGTTCAAATACCGTTTTGCATTTGGGTGGCAGTTGGTTGATAGCCTCGACCAGTCGATCCAGACGCTGGCGTGCGTCAATGATTTGTTCAGGGTTAATAGTGTCCCCAGAGTTAACCTGTTGATTGATAAAATCGAAGTTGTCGACGTAGCGATTGCGAACCTTGTGGCGGCGTTCATAGTCGGTTGCCAGATTGGCAGCGATACGGTGCATCAGGGCGCGGGGATTTTCTGCCTGTTGCCAAAGATTATCCTCCATCATGCGTTGATAGGTTTCCTGAACAATATCGGCTGCTGTTTCGATACAGCCGCAGCGCTTGTACAACACACGGCGCAATTCCTGATCATGGGTTTTGATGAGTTGGGAAATGGTAGCAACATTATCCATAATATAAATGTAGGCAGTTTGGCTTTTGTAAGCAATGTTATAAGCAATATTAATGCCGACTCTGCTTAGGGTGCTACTGTTAGGGCTTGTAGCTACTTATCGAAGTTACTTAATTTAGATAAAGTGTGTGATATGACACAGTGACTGTGTCATATCACACACTTTTTAAGTCGAGTGGTGATTCCCAAGCCAATAGATGCGAGGATAAATGTCGGTTCAACGATAAAGTCGTTAATCCAAGGGACTCCAGATAGGGTGAGCAAACAGCTTTATTGTTTGCCCATCATTTACAGATAAAAACGGTGGCCAGTAAAACGTTGACTACACTTGCAAAGCTCTTTTAAAAAGCTTTGCCCGTCGTTTTTGTAGCCAGCGAATCACGCCCGTTACAAATAAGACAGGGCAAGCCAGACCCGATATAAACACCAAAATCCGTCCCGTCCAGCCGAATGCCCTGCCGCTGTGTAAAGGCCATTGCCATTCGACAAAGGTTTGACCGAAGGTTGCGCGGGTGCCGGGATCGCTTACTTGCAAAACTTTGCCATTGTATTGATCGACTACAACTTGTCGTTCTGACCAAAACCGGCTGAGATTGGGTACCTCGCTGATACTGATTCGATAAACGTCGGTTGAAGCAGCGGGAGGGCTCAGCCAATCAACGCGGCCTTCAGGGTATGCCTTTTGAACAATCGTAAACGCCTGCTCCAAAGTTAGCGGCTGTTTTCCAGCAGACGGTGACGACTGGGGACTATCCATAAAGCCTTGAGTGCCGGGCGATAGCTGTTTGACCAGCACCATAAACTGATCGGGCAGATTCATGTAAACGCCGGAAAGCAGCACCACGAGCAGGATCGGAAAGGTATAAAAACCTGAGGTTTGATGAGCGTCATGATTAAGACGTTCAACACTGGCGCCGCGCTTAATACTTAGCGCACGTTTCCAGTTACCGGTTAAAGGCCACCACACAATCAGGCCGGTCAATACTGAAAACAATAAAATGACACCCATAATGCCGACGATAATTCCGCCTGTTTCACCAGCGAGTAAGGCAAAATGTAGACGAAATACAAATGGAATAAAGGCGCAGGGAAACATATCCTCGGCTTTTTTAATTAGATGCTTGCCCAGAAGTTGTCCGGTGTAAGGATTAACATGTACTTGCCATTCGTCTTTTTCGTTCGCAACAGCGCCAGGTACGGTAAAGCCGAATTTAAATGAAGCTGTGGTATCCGAGGGGTAATCGACAAAGGTTAATTTTGCCTGTAGCGGCAGGGCTGAAATAGCAACGGATTGAATTTCTGCAAGAGAGCGATAAGTAGACTCGCCTTGTGCCGAGGCTTGGACAATTCTTAAATTGGCATTGATAACATTATCAATCTCTTCATAAAAAACTAAAATACTGCCAGTAATGCCAAATACCGCCAGAAAAAATCCCAGCAGCAATCCCAGCCACAAATGTACATTCAGCCAAACTTTACGGCGTTTTTTTAGGCGCGACAGATAACCTTCGCTTCTGCCATTTAAGGCAACACCGATTGCTAAATCAGCTGTAAATCGTTTCATGAGTTTCCTGTAAAGTAGATCAAGTCGCCAAATGTTGTTACAACAACGAACATGTATTACTTTATAAGACGTGTGAAGCGGTAAAAAACCACACCCTTGATTTTGATTTATTCTAGGCGGCTGTCTTAGACCAGACCGGAAACAGTTGAATGTCGATGCTTATTGCTGCGTCAATTGATTCAGAACCTGAAGAACTTCTTCACAATGGCCTTTAACTTTTACTTTGCGCCATTCATGGACCAGTAAACCTTCAGGATTAATCAAAAAAGTACTGCGCTCAATGCCTCGTACCTGTTTGCCGTACATGTTTTTCATTTTGATGACATCAAACAGCTCGCACAGTTTTTCATCCGCATCTGAAAGCAGATCGAACGGGAATTCCTGTTTGCATTTAAAGCCTTCATGAACCCGAACGGTATCACGGGAAACACCGACTATGACGGTATTAAGCGCGGTAAACTTGTCGATATTATCTCGAAACGCCTGACCTTCCTGGGTGCATCCCGGCGTGTTATCTTTGGGGTAAAAATAGACGAGCAGGTATTTTCCTTGGTAGTCACTAAGTTTTACCGATTTATCGCCGGTAGATAAAGCTTCAAAAGCGGGTAAGGGATTATGGGTAGTTAGCATGACAAATTTATCGTTTAATGGGTTCAAGAATGGCATCAATATTTAATTGATCACAAAAATCCATGAATTCTTCCCGTAGTGACAAAAGATGGATGTCGGGTGGAATTAAAATCACAAATTTGGTTGAGAAAACAGAGGTTTGAATATAGGGTGCCTGATAACAGCTGCCAGTTATTTCCTCAATGTCGATGTCCCTGTCAAATAGAAAGGAAGTAATCGATTCGGTTATATTATCCCGATCCAGAGAGATGGTTTCCAGCGAATACGGAACGCACTCTTTGGGTTTGTCTTTTTGTTCGGGCCGCAAGGTATGGATTTTGATGTCCAGTCGGCGCTGAATGATATCCAGGGTACTCTCAAATTTGGCAATCTGATTCCAGTTTCCCGAAATAAGCAGGTATGCTGCAGTAGACTGTGCGAGACGTGAGCATCTTATTTCTAATATATTACATTTACAATCGCGAACAGCGGGTAATATTTCTGCAATAAATTTAGTTTGATGGTTGCCTAAGGCGGTAATGGCTAGCTGCATGTTGTCTCTTAAAAAGTTTTTTCAAAATTTTACCATCAAATGACTGAAACTTTATGAACATTAAGTTTATTTGGTACTAGAATGATAACAGATTGTTTTTACCGCCAGGCGCTGAATGCTATATGATTATCATACAACTCATTACCAAAGCTCAATATGACTGATTCTAACGATAAAATCTTAAAAGAAAAACGCGATAAGCTTGATGCAGATCTGGATGCCATGCTTAACGAAGTTCAATTTCCGTTGCCTTCGATTGATGAGCTTCAGGATGATGAAGATGCAATTGACAGATTACTGAAAAACTCGGGTTTTGATGACGATGAGGATGAAAGCGTTGAAAACGACTTGGAGATGCCAGAGCTTGCAAGTTTTGACGATTTTGATGATGTGTTTGCTGAGCCGGAACTGACGGGGAAGCCTTCAGTTGAAAGCGCCCTGGATGAGACTAAAGACCTGGTGCAAGAAATTGACGGTAAATCTGTTCAGTCCGTTACGGGGCATCAGGATGATGAAGATGATCTTGACAGGCTGTTGACTGCCGCCGAGTTTAATGACGATAAATCGGGGCAATCAAGCGAGAACGAAGCGGATAGTGAGATTGGTGAGTTAAATGATTTGGACGATTTTTCGGATTTTGGCGACTTTTTCGAACCAGATAAAGTATCTGCAGTTGATGAATCGGTACAGCCATTGCAGGAGTCACCTGATCTGGTGGCAGACGATGAAGCGGAGGATTTATTTGGTTTAGATATGGATTTTGATGAATTGGATATGATCAAAGAGGAACCGCTTGTAGCATCGACCTCAGTTGTAGATGAGTTAATCCTTCCGGAGCAAGCAGAGGACTCCGTTGGTTCGTTTAATGAAGTCAATGATTTTTCTGATTTTAGTGATTTCGATGAATCGGATACGGTTGGTCAGGCTGACGTTGAAACGGTTCAGTTAGAAGTCGTGCCGGAACAGGCTGATGAACCGCCATCTGCTGTTGATGTGGATAGCCTGGCTGACGAAGTGGATGAGTTTGCAGGTTTTGGTGATGATTTTGATATCACTGACCGTATTGATGCTGATGAGTTTGAAGCTACGCCGAATTTGGCGGTAACGGATGAGGATCAATTAATAGATGATGAGCCTTTATTTGATGACGAGTTGACCGTTGACAAAATGCTGCAGGAGGGCGGCTTTACGGAACAAAGTAATGATGAGTTAACGAATGATAGTGACCTGGATCAGATTGATGACATTTTTAAACTGGACGAAATAAGTGATGATTTTTCCAGACAGATTGATGCCCAGCTAGCCGAGGCAGAAAAACTATCAGCCCAGGAGGCGAGTCAGGATGATTTTCTGTTGCCGGATTTTGATATTACTTCCGATTATGAAAATTTGGATAATTTAAATCAGGAAACCGATAAAGATGATGAATCAGGCGTTGTTTTTGCAGATACTGACTTTCTTGATCAAGTGGGCGATGAACAGGACGTTTTGTTTGAAACATCCGAGGTAAATGAAGTTTTTTCAGACCCCTCGATAAAATTAGCTTCGAGTGCAGAAACGGTAGCAGAAGTGAAAAACGAAAAATCGAGCTCAATTCAATCTGAGCAACCAGATTTCAAAAAACAACTGGAAGAGGCCAACAGTACTGTTAAAAAAACCAAGCTTATGGTTTACATAGCGCTTGGCTTTGGGGTTGTTGCATTAAGCGCGGCCGTTGGCTTGGGTGTGATGACGTATGGTGCCAAAGCAGAAGTTTCAAAATTACAAGAAACGGTTACGGCGCTTGAGGCAAGTTTGGCCAAGATCGCTGAAAACAATCCTGACAAAGAAGTTAACGCTATGGTCAATTCTGTTGTGCAGTTGAATCAGCAGGTCTATGGCTTTATAACCGGGCTGAAAGGCAATACCCAGCTCCCGGTTGATTTTTTGGAGACCAAGCTGGTTGATCTTGTAGCGAAGCAGGGCATGGTAAGCAAGGCGCTATCAG
>CAIKYI010000712.1 GCA_903831545.1 uncultured Methylobacter sp.
CCGGCTATGTCTTTTCGGTAAAACTCCTGTACCGGCAAACACAGATCGGCTGATTTTAAACCTCGCTCCTGCACGGACTCCACTTCAGTATAGATGTCGTTAACATCATAAATTTCCAGCGCTTTAAAAATAGCCGACGTATCTTTCAGACCAACACTCTCAGGATTTTGATGCTTCTTAAGCTGAAATACACCATCATCCAGCAACAAAAGGCTGACCTGCTGGTCAAACGCTGCGATCGTCAAAATAATATCCAGCATTTCCTGAACTTGAACGCCGCTATGGGGAGGTTTACGCAGTACAAATAAATAACGTTTCATAGTATCACCCAAAGACGATAAAGCGGTCGGCTTCCAGCGTCGCTTCAACCAATTGCCCCAGGCCGGAAATCCGAAAACCTGCGGCAACATCATTATCCTGTTTGCCTTGCCGTTTAGCCTCGTCGCTACATAACAAGCCTCGTCTTTGAGCTGCAGATATGCAAACCACTAAATCAATCTGATGCTGCCTCGCCAACTCGCTCCATTGCGTGGTGAACTGAAGCTCATCATCCGGTGGCGTCACGTATTTGAACGCATGGTAAATACCATCATGATAAAAAAATACCCGAAACACTTCATGACCTTGCGCTAACAGGGCATTGATGAATTGATAAGCGGTGTATCCGGCATTGGATTGATAAGGGCTAGAGTTGATTTGTATTGCAAATTTCATTTGGTTTTAAGGTTAACCTCGTTACCACGCGCTGCGTGGGAACGCAGTATCAACGTGCTGCGTTGAAAAATAGTCCGCAGCGCGGACTGCATGAATTCCCACGCAGCGCGTGGGAACTAGTAATTTGATTTTAAGATTGAAAACTCAAGCCTGCTTAATCTCTTTAAAATAAAGCGTAGCCCCAATCACCGCAGCAGGAGCGACGATGATATTCAGTACCGGAATGGTCAAACCCAACACCGCCAGGCCACCAAAGCTTAAGGCACCGAATCTGACACTACTGACCAGGATTTTTTGTTCGGAAAACAAAACACCCTCGTTCTCCAAAGGATAGGCCAAATATTCCAGCGCCATGCCCCAGGCCCCAAACAAAGCCCATAAAAAAGGTGCGATAACATTAAGCCCAGGAATTATTGACAAAATCAACAGCGGCAAGGCTCGGGTAGCCAAATAGCCGATACGTTTGGATTCCGCAACCAGAACTTTAGCCAGAGACTGCTCCACAGTTTCCAAAGACTTTCCCTCAACCATAGCCAGCGTTTTTGCCGATAACTTGCCGTAAAAAGGCGCGGCCAGCAAATTTGCTACTACTGAAAAGGTAAAAAAACCGGCGATAAAAAAACTGACAAAAAATAACGGCCACAAGATCCAGCTTAACCATTGCAACCAGCTTGGAATGAATTGATTTATCAAATCCGAAATATAAAAATAGCCCAAAGTTAAAGCCGCGCTATAAAGCACCACATTGATTAACATCGGAATAATAATAAATTTGCGTAATTCCGGACTAGTCAATAACTTCAGACCTTTAAATAAAAAACCGATGGCCAAAACCGGATTATTGCCTTTTTTATTAAATTGCATTTTTCAAACTCCTTACGCCTTGATCAGAGGGATTAAGTATTACGCCAC
>CAIKYI010000713.1 GCA_903831545.1 uncultured Methylobacter sp.
ACATCAAAGGTTCCTTCGCTGCTGAAAGTTCCATTAACGTTGGTTGTGCCGGTGCCGGTGGTGTTGCCGATAACACGACTGCTGGGGCCATTCAGATCCAGTGTGTTGATGCCAATGTTCGCTGCGCCTGAGAGCGTGCCCGTGTTGGCGATGCTGAAGGCCTGGGTGGTGTTATTCAAATCGAGGGATTTGGTCGTGCCGGTGATTAGGCCGGCGTTGGTGATGCTGCCTACGGAAGCACCGGCGTCGACAGTAATGCCATTGTCGCCAGAAATCACCCCCGTGTTGGATAACGTGCCAGCAACTGTTGCGTTGTCAAATACGCCGATGCCCGAGAATGCGGTAATCGTGCCACTATTGACAATATTGCCGGTAACAACAGGCGCTCCATTGTAAAGTGCAATGCCAGTTCCTACAGCGGAGACAGACCCCGCGTTTGTAATGCCGCCGACCGACGAACCATTGCCTTTCACCACGATGCCATTCCCGCCACCAGAAATGATACCGCTCGCGCTGTTGACGATACTGCCCGTCACCGTGCTGCCAGTTCGTACAGCAATGTCGACAAAGCTCGAGTGCGCGGTAATGCGACCATCATTCAAGATATTGCCAACAGTCCCGACTGCCAGTAATCCGATACCATCACCATTGGTTCCTGAAATTGTTCCACCGGCTTGGTTCCAAACCATTCCGGTGACAGTACCGCCATTGACAAACAACCCCTGTTGAACGCCACGTAACAAGCCTGAGTTAGTTACCGAGTCGACGACCGAGGAAGCGTTAATCTTAATACCTGCCGCGCTATTTCCTGCAATTGTGCCGCCCGCAAGATTACTGATGCCGCCGCCGATCGTAGACGTGTTTACGCTGATGCCAATATTGTCACCTTGAATCAAACCGCTATTATTAATGCCGCCGGATAGACTGGCATGCTGCAAAGCCAATCCGAATTCAGATGCTCCAGAAATCGTACCGCCAATCTGATTAACAATATCAGCAAGTCTGGAGTTGTTATTGACAAGTATTCCAGTAGCATCGCCCAAAATCGTGCCCGAGTTAGTGATGCCGCCGCTCAGGGAAGAGTTGTAGATTTCAATACCATAGCCGCTACTGTTACCGGTAGTGGCGCCCTTAATCAGGCCACTGTTGATGATGCTTCCATTCAAGGTTGAGCCCTCAAATCCGATGCCATAACCCTCCGAAGTACCCGTGCCGGAGATCGTGCCCGTGACCGCGTTGACAATATTGCCAGTCAATGTTGAGCTATCAATATAAATACCATCAGTTCTTTCCTCACCAGAGGCCGTAATCAATCCGCTATTGGTAATCCCGCCGGTGACTGATGCATGAGACAACATAATAGCTGCCTGGGATGATTCAGTTGTTTGAAGACGAATGGTGCCACTATTAACAATACTACCCGCAACCGAGGATGCGCTGATCTTTATCGCTGCCGAGGCCGAGTCGCCAACCGCCTGAATCAGACCTTCATTAGTAATTCCGCCGGTAAGTGTGGAATTCAATTTGATATAAATACCGGTGCGGGTGCTGGTAATGGTTCCACCATTGACAATGCCGCCGTTCAAAATCGCGTTGCCAAGCAAAACACCCGCAGCTCCCTGCGTGCCACCATCGATTAGACCTGTATTGGTGATGCCTCCAT
Organism: uncultured Methylobacter sp.; assembly: GCA_903831545.1. Taxonomy (GTDB): domain Bacteria; phylum Pseudomonadota; class Gammaproteobacteria; order Methylococcales; family Methylomonadaceae; genus Methylobacter_A. Next base: position 1,664 of record CAIKYI010000713.1, read on the forward strand.
TAACTGTAGCGCCGGTCCATAAGGCAATTGCTGCGGAATTACCTCCGCCTGCAGACTCAATGGTGCCACTGTTACGGATGCCGCCTTCAACGGTCGAATGAGATACACCGATACCCGTTGAACCCCCGCTGATTGTTCCACCGCTGCTGTTGGTGATGCCACCGGTGACTGTGCTTGAACTGATGTTAATGCCTCTAGCGCCACCGTGGATGGACCCGCTGTTTATAATGCCGCCAGTCAGCATGGAACCGCCATTGATATTAATGGCTGAGGACGAGGCTGCGGAAGAAATTATGCGGCCAGAATTAGTCAACCCACCGTTGATTGTGCTTCCATTCAGAAAAAAAGCACTGGAGCCAGTAGACTGTATAAGCCCGGTATTGGTAACCCCCTGCTGAACCAAGCCACCTGCGTAAATGCCTGCACCGTCACTGATGGTTCCGCTATTGCTAATACGCCCGGTGACTGTGGAAGCATCAACGATTAAAGAAATGTCAATCGTGCCTTCATTGCGAACTGATCCGTTAACTATCGATGCTACCTTCACATAAACAGAACCCTGGACAGAGCCTGTGTTGAGTACATCTGCACTGGTAGCGACGGTACCAATTTCAGAACCGATAATGTTCAGGTTGTGTAGGAGCAACCCGGTATTTGTGACACCACTACGTACCACACTGTTTTCGATTGCGATTGAGTCCGTACCCAAGGTCGACCCGCCTATCGTGCCAGTGTTTTCAATACGGCCCGCAACCGTTGAATCACCCACATGCAACGCCCAGAATCCCCCGCTTTCAATTCGACCACTATTGGAGATATTGCCCGCAATGCTACTGCCGTTTTCAACCTTGATGGCCGCATTAACGGCGGATATCGTTCCTTGGTTAACCAAACTCCCTGTCAGCGTACCATGATTGATGAAAGCACCAACTGTAGCTTGCGGAGCGCCCAAATAGCCGCCAATTACACCCTGATTGATAATGGAACCAACAACATTTGAACCCAGCAACACGTTTCCTGCACTTGATGAGGTACCAAAAATCACACTTCCGGCACCCGTAATTGTGATGCTGTCACCATTGGTAAACTGAGGCTGAGTCCCGATATTCCATTGCGTAGTAACTGGGGTGTTTATCGTCTGGTCTGCCGAAATCGCAGGCAAACTACCAAGCGCCAATAGCGCCCCGGCCACCGCCGTACTCAGGGTTTTGGCCTTGCCGCCATGCTTGCCGCGTCCTTTGGCGGTTTCGGCAACCGCGATCATGCACTGACTGCTGTGGCTCCAGACTAGACGATAGATATGATTCATTGTTTTATCCTAAATTACATGGCGGCAAAAACTTTACCGAATTTTTTACAAATTATAAGTTAAAAGCTCGACTCAGTCTTTACCTATTACGAAAACCACCTAGTCATAATACGAAAAAAGCCGTTTTTTTTCAGGGGGTAGGAAAATAAAATACAAAAGCAGCATGATGGCTTGCCTCTTGTTTAAACCCGATAAATATATGCGCGAATGTTAGGTTAATGATAACGCTATTAACCCAACCTGCAGAGCTTACAAAAAAAGCCACGGCCTAAACCGTGGCATTTGTGGACTGCAAAGCTGAGGATTAAAACGCCCAGCGCGCCCGAGCAGATACGGTCTGGTTCAGATAATCGGTGCTGCGACCTTCGGCATCGTAGCGAACCGACAACTCCAGTCCGTCTTTGCCTTGATGAATCATACCAGCCCCCACCCTATAGAGCCAAGGTGAGACTTCCATGCCATTGGTGGCAAATACCGGGCCACCGCCGGTAAACGCAGC
>CAIKYI010000714.1 GCA_903831545.1 uncultured Methylobacter sp.
CGCCGGCGGCCTGGCGGCACATCCTGCTGAATGGGCACTATACGTTCCAGAGCGGCGGCAAGATGATCGCCTTGGACGATCTCCTGGCAGGGCTGGTTTTGGAGTGACAGAATTTTCTGGGGTTCCGGCTTGGACCCCCTGATAGGATCATGTGCATGCCCTGAACTAAAGCCAAAAGTGAAGCCTAAAACATCAAGGGTACCCTATGTTTTCATAGAGTACCAAATAAAGAAAAGCATCTTTTGAGGGGTGTCGAGCAGCCCTAATGATCCCCCTTTTGGCAACCTTCTAATGTCACCGTTGACGAGTCTCTCATTTTGAATTTCAGGGTGCGTTTGATTAAAATATTCGCTGAGTTTTAAAAACTGGACTTTAGTCAGTCCAACGACTGACTTTTCTATTCTTGGTTTGTTAAGGTTTCAATATTTTTCTAATATCATTTAAATACCTCAATTTAAATTAATACAGGTTATCTCATAGTGCGCTAAATATTAGCATAAATCACCGGGAACAAGTCTATTTATTAATATCAGTTCTGCTAGTGAAAATAGCCTAACTGTATTCTCCATTCCGTTGCGGCTCATACCCCCAACCAAGGGCGACGTCGCTCAGTCCGAGCTCCTTGCAAACCTTGCTGACGCTCTGCCCATCCTTGATCCGCTTGACCGCAAGTTCCTTGAACTCAATCGTGTAGGCATGTTTCGGTCTCTTCATTTCATGCCTTCCAAAAGTGACTCAATTTTAGGTCACCCTTGGCAGACGAAATTTCGGGGGAAGCATCACTAATGCGCCCTATCTTCTTTTAGTCCCAATTCCAAATTATTACAAATAAATTATTTTTTATATGTTCTTTGAGAACAGTTGTGCAAAAACTGCAACACGTTTACTCCAGTCCTGATCCTTGGCCCATTGTTGTCTTTTAGCGGCAATATTTCGATCTTCTGATTCAGCCATCGCTAATTCTAGTTTTAGCAGGAAATCATGGGTGGAATGTGCTGAATAAATTAGTGTATTTAGCAAAAGAACCTCCGGTAACGAGCTAGAAACAACAGGCTTCCCCGCCGCTAGGTATTCATAGACCTTTACCGGGTTGGTTGCTTGTGTAAGGCTAGTGGCACGAAATGGGATGATACAAACATCGAAGCCTTGAATATAAAAAGAAACACGATCATAGCTAACTTCACCAATGAACTGAATATTTGGCTCAAGCTCTGCCGTACTTGTATCACACCCCGTCGTTGATCCGACCAGAACAAATTCCCATTCTGTAAATTTACGTGCGGCTGATATAACAAGCGCCATATCAAACCAGCCGGAAATGGCACCAACATAGCCGACCGTGGGTTTGGCAGTCTGTAATATATCTGTGGCCTGAGAAAATCTAAAAAACTCGCAACCATTGCGAATCAGAACGCTATCTCGAATCGTCGCTACATGGTCATGTAACCATGTAGAAGTAGTGACTACATGGTCAGCGACTTCTAGTAATTCAATTTCACCTTCAAGCCAGTCATTGGCTCCCTCAGAGAACCCTGCATGATGATCCATGCAATCATAAATGGTAGAGCATGTCTTGATATTCTTTAACAGAGGAGTCCAATATGGATGATTCAGAATAATTACTGGTGGTTGTACAGAGTCAACAGATTGCATCAGTACTTTAAGGGATGTAGAGAGGGAATCGCAGTCGCTATTTGACATTTTCATCTGATGAAGATTGCCAAATATACCTGAAGTACTCCGTAGTTTACACAAGAAAACCCCTTGGGCAGGGTGCTCTGTAACTATAAACCTACCATCATTAGAAGCCATTAACGGACTAGTGGCGACATAAAACACCCGGTACCCTAAACGCCCAAGCCCACAGGCAATGTGCTGAGGACGTTGGTAACGGTAGTGCCAATCGATTACAGGAAATATAAAAATATCGACAGGAGCCTTCGTTGCGCGGCAGGTTTCAAGCAAATCTATAGGGTTTTTGTTGTTTGTAACCCCATAAATACTTTGATAATTCTTGAAAACCTGGTGTAATTCAGATGGGTGTTTAAAAAGAAGAGCTAAGGCGTTAAAAAACCGCTTAGGACTAAACAATCGTAACGTCAACCGGGGATCAGAAAAGGATAGCCGTACAAAACGTAATAAAATCGAGAAACTCTGCATATTTAGAGAACTGCCTGCTTTAATACATGCACGATTCTCGCTGCTGCTTGTCCATCACCATAGGGTGAAACACCTCGTGCCATAGCTTGATAGGTAGATTCATCATCAAGCAAGAACTGCACTTCGGAAACGATAGTCTCAAAATTAGTTCCGACAAGTTTGACAACTCCTTCCTGTACCGCTTCAGGACGCTCGGTTTCCTGTCGCAGTACCAGTACCGGTTTTCCCAATGCAGGAGCTTCCTCCTGAACTCCACCTGAGTCGCTAAGAATAAGATACGCGCGCTTCATTGCGGCTACAAAAGGAAGGTAATCTAGAGGAGCGCACAACACCACTCGCGGATGGTTTCCCAGCAATCGATGAGCGGTATCGTGTACGTTGGGATTAGGATGGACTGGATACAGTACCTGTATGTCCAGGTTACGTTCCAGTAACTTGAGAAGCGCGTAACACACTTGCTCAAATGGCTTGCCAAAATTTTCCCGACGGTGCGCTGTCACAAGAATCAAACGCATATTCGGATCAAGAACTAACGGGAGTGGCATGCTTCTATCTGCAACACTGAGTAGTGCGTCAATCACCGTGTTGCCTGTAATCACGATGTCAGCATCTGGTACACCCTCGCGTAAAAGGTTCTGACGGGAGCTTTCTGTTGGTGCAAAATGCCATCTAGCTAGTTTTCCAGCGATTACACGGTTCATCTCTTCGGGAAATGGGTTCTGTAAATCCCAAGTACGAAGCCCTGCTTCAACATGGCCGAAGGGAATCTTATGGTAAAAACATGCCAGAGCTACTGCCATTACCGACGTTGTATCGCCTTGCGCAAGCATTACGTCAGGAGCTTCCGCCTGTAGAACTTCGTCCAATTTTAGAAGCAAACGACTTGTTAGCGTAGTCAGTGTTTGATTTGGACGCATGATATTCAGATCGATATCGGGCTTTATATCGAAAACACTGAGGACTTGATCGAGCAAATCACGGTGCTGCGCAGTGGCCAACACACAGACATTAAAGTTTGGATTGTTTCTAAGCGCAAGGATGACTGGAGCCATTTTTATGGCCTCTGGTCTGGTTCCGACGACGCAGATAATTTTTTTCTTCATTACTGAGCTCCTGTTTCGATTGAGTTTTCTAGGCGGACTGTTTTTCGACGAAAACAAACCGCGTTAACAGATACGTCAATGGTACAGATAAGATCACAACAACCAGTGGTCCGATAGTTTCACTGAGTCCCGCTTGGTCAACCCATAACCAAAGTGTAAAAATACCTAAAGCATATTGAATAACATAGACCATTGGAAATAATAGAACTGAACGCAAGCCGCCATGCCTTTGAAAAACAAATGAGCGATTGAGTAGATAAGAGACTACAATTCCTGAAACGTAGGCCAAGGAATAACTCGTTTTGTACGGCGCGAATTGGAGAAGTGAAAGATAAATTAAATATGTTAATAAAGTATTTAGTGCACCAGAGACAAGAAATCGAACGAAACGTGACCGGGTGACATTCAAATAGAAAATTTGCATCAATAATCAGTTGTTTTGTTGTTGCAAACGGATCAATTCTATGAATTCTTTGTAGTCTCGGATATAGTCATCGGAATCGTAATAACCTGAAGCGAATACCAGCAATATTGCATCAGAAGAGTATTTGTATTGCGTTCCCCAAGTCATCGGTGGCAAGTAGACACCTTGCGCGGGGGAGTCCAACAAGAACTCTTGGCGTGATCGACCGTCGTCGGCTACCACTGCGCAGCGTCCTTTCACGCAAATAAGAAATTGATGGCATGCTTTATGAGCGTGCTGTCCTCGCGTCTTCTCACTCGGGACATCGAAGATCAGAAAATAACGTCGGGGGAAAAAAGGAATGTCTCGTTCAAACTCACCAACCGACAAATTGCCTCGCAAATCTTTGACGTAATTAAAATGATGCAGCGTTACCCCTCGCACTTGCGTTGATACAAAGCCTTCCCGTCTGATCTGTGTGTCGCCAATATCTACAATGGTCGAGCCGCAAGAATTCGTATTAACGTACCCGGTAATACGGGCTGGATTTCCTATGACTATAGCAAACGGCGGCACGGATTTCGTTACTACTGCACCAGCGCCGATCATCGCTCCAACTCCGACAACAACTCCCGGTAAAATGGTGGCACCGGCACCAATCGATGCTCCACTTTCAATCCGTGTTTCTAAATATTTTTCCGGATAAATCTTCGAACGCGGGAATCTGTCGTTGGTGAATGTGACATTGGGTCCAATAAAGACATCATCACCAATACGTAGTCCATCCCACAACTGAACACCTGATTTAATAGTTACTCGATCACCAACAATGACATCATTTTCGATTAAACAATGAGAACAGATGTTAACGTCGTTACCGATGCTAGCCCCCTGAAGGATAACCACATACTGCCAGATTCGACTTCGCTCTCCGATCAGATGCGATTTTATATCTGCTGTTTCGTGTACAGTAACTGTCTTATGCATTGTTTAATTGAACTCGTTTGAATACATTGTTTATCGAAAAATCACTATACCAACGTAACACGTAACGGCCAAGTATTATGCCATAATACTCCACCTACAAAGGCAGTAATCCTTCAGAAAAATAGCGTATTGTTATGTGACTGCTGGTATCAGAGGCCAGCGCTTGTAATTCCGGATAAATTTTATGACCTATCAAAATACTGAGAAAAGCGAATATACGTAGGTAATCTAAAAACTCTATCCGATTTATTTCAGGGACAGAACTAGCTGTTAACTTAAATCTTGTCATTTACAAACCTCGTCGCGACCACAGCAAGTGGCCTTTGCTTGCTATTTTCATGAGCACGCCAAGCATATGTGCCAACCAATCCTAATCCTAATAAATTCAATGCGCCGAATATCAAAACAACAAGCACTGTCGCGGCATACCCCGGCACCTCTATCGCTCCAAGAAGCTTAGCAACCAAGACTAATAACGCCATTGTTATTGCCAAGATTGAACCTAATGTACCTATATTAATCAACAGCCTTATTGGATAGTCGGTAAAAGCAAATATACTGTCCAGCATGTATTCAAGTTTCTTCTTGAATGTCCACGCTGATTTGCCCTCTTGTCGCTCGTGTCGTTCATAGCCGACCAGCTTACGACGAAAGCCAAGCCAGAAAATCAAGGCAATTAACGAAGATCTGGATTCTTCTAATTGAACAAGCTGATCTCTGAATTGGCGATTACAGCCAAACACATCAACTCCTCCCTCAGGCATTTCTGGTACGACCAAACGTCGGTAGGCCCCCCAAAAAATTGTCGAGGCCATGCGAGATAGAAAAGGGTCTTGCCGCCCTTGTCGCGTACCCACTGCTACATCACACTCGTCAGTAGACAAGCTCTTGAAAAAGTTCAACAATAGTTCCGGTGGCTCTTGTAGATCTGCAGCCATCACACCGAAATAATCTCCCCTTGCAGCAATCAAGCCCGTCCGTATAGCGGCGAATGAACCAAAATTACGAGAATGACCTAGTATTTGTGCAGAGAAATTCACGGAGTCAATTGCATTTTTTAGCAACTCGAATGACTTATCGGGGCTGCCATCGACTACAAAAACAGCCTCCATCTTGCCATCTAGGTGTCGATTCATTGCTGAGAGCGTCTGAATTAATCGAGGAATAGAACCCTCATTCTTATAAACTGGGATAACGATTGAAAACAAGGGGAAATTCCTATTGCTGAAAATAGTCTTGAACTGCAGTGACCACACAATCTACTTCAGTGTCGCTCAAACCAGGGAAACACGGTAGCGAAACAACGGCCCCGCTGGCTGCTTCAGTGACCTCCAAAGGGAAGTATTTGGCCTGCGGATAGGCTGGTTGGAGGTGATCCGGGATTGGGTAGTGAACGTCCGTAGAAATACCTCGTGCTTTAAGAAATGCACGAAAAGTATCGCGGCTATTGACACGCATAACGTAAAGGTGGGCAACATAATCCTCAGCAGTCGATGGGGGGGTACGCAGGGGCAATGTCGCGAATGCCATATTATATCGATGAGCGATAGAACGCCGCTCCGCATTACATTTATTTAGATGCGGGAGTTTTTCGCACAAGACCGCAGCTTGAATTTCATCCAATCTACTATTTCGTCCATCGGGCACGGCAACTTGATATTTTTTCGACCAACCATATTGACGGAGTTGTTGAATGCGTGAGGCCAAGTCCATATCATTCGTGACTACTGCCCCGCCATCTCCGAGAGCCCCAAGGTTCTTGGTTGGGTAAAAACTAAAGCAGCCGACTGCTCCAAAGCTGCCGGCTTGTTTGCCGCCACGGTGCGCACCGTGCGACTGGGCACAATCCTCTACAAGCTTCACCCCGGCCGCGTCGGTAATACGTAATAACTCTTCAATGTTGGCTAGTTGACCGTAAAGATGCGTAACAATCACTGCCTTCGGTTTTTGTTTAAGTACTTCTAACAAGGCGTCAGGTGACATCGTCAGGCTAGCATCGTCTACGTCAACATAGAGGGGCATAGCGCCAATCGCATGTATGGCAGTGCTTCCATAGAAGCCTGCATTGGCGACGGCTACAACATAGTCTCCTTTGCCGACCCCAAGTCCGCGCAAAGCCAACTCGATCGCGTCGGTTCCGTTAGCGACGCTGATGCATCTCCGAACGCCTACATATTCGGCAAATTCCCGTTCAAAGTTTGCAACTTCTTCGCCAAGGACATACCAGTGTCGATCAATGACCCTCTGTATTGGGATGGAAATATCCACAGAAGCATTCGCTACAGCGGCTGAAAATAAGGGGATTAGTGAGAGAGTATCCATTTGGCGATTCATTAAGCTGATTGCCGAAAACCGGCTTTGTTTTTAAGTGACCTTAATTCCGACTTAATGCTGAACACAAGGCTGTTTTTCCGCCGCAAGAACGGGTTTTCAACAAAGTGCCACGACAAAAAACCAAGCACCAAGCAAATTAGTATCGAGAAAAAAGTGTTCGCCAATGCGCCGGCATCTGGGTTCACCATCAGCACAAATTGCTGTGTTGGCCACCCATATAGATAGACACCATACGAGAAATCACCTAAACGGTCAAACCATGTAAAGTGCGTACCAAAGCAAATTGATAAAAATATAGTAATCAGAAAAAACATATAAGCGAACGAGAATTTTAGAGTGCCGAGAGTCATACCGCAAAGAAGTAGCGCAATCAGTAATGAAAACGCGCTAATTGGTATTTCAAGACGGTTGATGTACAGAAAAGTTCCAACAAAGAAAAGAAAACAAACATGTGAATTGGTCGAACCGCGCGCAAATTCCGGCAGCCAATCCGGGTTCATCCAGAAAAAAATAACCATGGAAAAAAACAGGACGTTAAAACGTGCAGGGGATTTCAGAAAGCCAAATGCGTAAATGATCGCAAGCACTATATAAAGCCTGACTTCAATCAAAACAGACCATATGGAGCCGTTGACTGCAGCATTTTTGTGATCTGCAAATACGCCAGGCAGGAAAAAAGCACCATTCAACGTACTGGAGAGACCAAGAAAGTATGCCCATACTTCATTGCTTCTCAGATATTCGGTAATCGGTAGCGTAGTAGCTGCTGTACCGAGAACGAACACCGCAATGACCATATTGACAAACAAGGCAGGGTAAATGCGCAGCCCACGTGATACGGCGTAATGCAATAACCCGCCTTTGGTAAGACTTGCAGTTACCAAAAAACCGCTAATTAAGAAAAAAATATCTACCGCAACGCCACCTGCAAATGCGTATCCGGTCAGTTGCGCGACCAAGTCGCCACCTCCAGCTTTGGTAACTGCATAGGAATGGCCATAAATGACCAAACACGCGCATACCAATCTAACAAAAGTGAAGTTGTTTTCACGACCGTCTGCCACGTCGCCAAGATACCTAGCCATGCTGAGTTGATCCTAGATCGAGTACTTCACAACTGCCAGGTACGAATGTCTTTTCGGATTCGACAATTATTCGTCCATTTGATGAATTCGCGCCAATATCAAATCCAGGTTTTTTGTCTGACCCATCCGGTAAATATATTTGCCACGTGTTGTTCATGCCCATCACGCGATCCAGATATCGCCCACTGTGCATATACCACGGTGAAAATGTATCTGCGCCAAAAACGCAAATTTTCTCATTATTTGTTTTGTCCATATTAGCTAACTTGATCAACACCTTCTCATTAGAAGAAGCAACGTCGCTATACCAGCTTGCAACGCCTTTTCTTCCTGGATAATCTAGAAAAGCAACTAGACAAGTTAGAGCGACTAGCAGAATCCGAGCCGAGTACTGCCTAGCAATAGATGGTAAAAACAACATCTTGACCGATGCAAAAGCACCGATCAGTGCAGAGTAAAATGCGAAAATCACAAACGGATACCATAAATATTCATAGTAAGGATTTACATGGTTCGGTAAAAGCGCATACGGTGCCATGATGCCGAATACGCAGCAGATGAAATATAAGGTGCGCGAACTGTATTGATATTTTATAAACATACTCACAAGTAGGGCAGTAGCCACGAAAACCAAAATGATATTCCCATGAACCATCATCGCAGGGTGGCCCGTACCTAAGAGATAAGCCCCTACCGTTTTGACAATAGACGATGGCACGATGCTAATATAGTAAGGAGAATTCTGGTCTGCCACACCAAGAAAAGCTGTTCCAGAAAACAATTTAAAAGATAGCACTGCTGCTGCTGATACCACTAAGCCGAAAATACCTATCCAAGCCACTTTTTTTGACTTTGGTAAAACTACAAAAAAGAAGACATAGGACAATGCATAAAATACCAAAAAATCTTCCTTTGCCATTACTGACAAAAGAAGACAAGTAGCTGACATAAATGCCAGGCTCGTTCTTCCCGTAGTAAATGCTTGGCGGAGAAAAATAACAGCTAATATGCCTAGGCAACCTGATATTAGATGGGTAGCCATTCCTGTGTATCTAGCATATTCTGCGACCATCGGTGAAGAAAATATAATGATGGAAAAACATACCGTATCGAACCAACGATTATTTTTATGGGTAATATTTTCAAATAATATAAAGCACAACAATACGTATGCAACTGCCATTATCCGAACTGCCCAAATAAGTACATCTGAGCCAATGGATGCAAATCCTGCAATGGCAAAAGTGGAAAGTGGTCTTATGCGCAGAGATAGACCGTCGAAGCCAAGAGAGTAGTTTGAATAATCGTCATGATGTACAGGTATCGAAGAAGGCCCGACTGGAGAAACGGAACTGTATGCGGCAAGATAAAATATGGCCAACAAAAAAATGAATCTTATTAGCCAGTTTCCGTTTACCATTCGATGGTTGTTGTCTGCTATATTCATATTACGATTTATTGCCCTAGAAAAATAATGGAATTTTTCATGTTATAAAAATCAGTCTATTTCGGATATTAAATGACATATAATAGTCGTTTGTGCATAATTAGTGAGCACAAAAACTGATCATTTAACCTAATTATAGGCAGTCAAGAACACCATATTAAAAGGGTTTACGTCATCTACGATATGAATGAGGAATCCACTTACCCCACTTTTTTTCATACGTCGACTTATTTCGTTCCATTAGAATTTGCCTTTCTCTACTCGGTAATTTATTAAATGACGCCGATAAATGATGATGAATAAAAACATCCTCTGCGCAAACAATCTGCATGCCTTCTTTCTCTACTCGCCTACAGTAATCGTCGTCCTCAAAAAAACCAAGACCATATTCTTCACACAAAGAACCACAGCGTTCGTAGGTTGATCGTGACAGCATTACGCAAAAAAAGGCAACATTTCTGATTGGAATGGTTTTTCCCATGTTGGCAACAGTATATTGAAACGCTTCTATGGGCATCTCTGCAAGCGTTTTGTACGTGATTTCGATACGCGCTTCGTTGCCAATATTGTTAGTCACTGGCCCTATTAGGCCGATTGATGAATTATGTTGCAAATGACGCATAAGTGTCATCGCCCACCCTTTTGTAACTACAGTGTCGTTATTCAATATTACCAAGTAGTCCCCGCTGGCTTCAGCAAGTCCAATATTATTCCCAGCAGCGAAGCCTACGTTGACCTCATTCAGGACAATCTTCACCCCAACGTGCCGGTACTCAAACTCTTGAAGATGAACAGGAGTTCCGTCAGATGAGGCATTATCAACTACTATAATTTCAAGGTTTGAGTAGTCAGTACGTTCTATAAGGCTCTCTAAACAAGCTTTAGTCAGATCGATATTGTTGTATGTCAAAACAATTACACTAATTTTCGGCATCGCTATCTTAGCAAGCGCCGTACTAAATTCATCAATCCGATGGCCCCAGGTTTGCTGAGCGGCAAACTGTTGGCGCGCCAAATTAGAATCATTTGACGAACTAAACGATTCTAATCCTAGGGCTACCAAACGAACAAAATCGTTTACGGATTTTGCCCGAAATACTAAATCTCCAAATTGAGCGATCTCCGGGAGATCTACACTTACCACCATTTTTCCTGCTGATAAATATTCGTAAATTTTTACCGGGTTAGTTGCGAGCGTCAGAGGGAGAATTTTGAATGGTAAGAGACAGATATCAAATGCATGTAAATAAAATGGTAATTGCGCATACGGAACCTCGCCAGTAAAAACTACGTTTGGAAGGTCAGAAAGTGTTTTTCCAGCGCTTGTTGTGTCATTGCCAACCAATAGAATTAAACAGTTTTTGTTTGCCAAAGCTACGGCACGAACAAGATCAAGATCAAACCATTCCGCGATTGCCCCATAGTAGCCAATTATTTTTCTACCCTGTGGATCCCGATAAACTTTGGCAGGAATTTCCGAAAAATGTTCGTATTCACTTGCATTTCGTATTGTGGCGATGTTTTGATTAAAATCTCGGGCGAATATTTCCAGCCAATTGGAAGTGACGACCACCAAATCAGCATAATTAAGCATATCTTTTTCTATATCAATTAGTTTTTCTGGGACGTCTCCAAAACCTTCATGGTGATCCATGCAATCATAAATTCGGTAGCTGTTCGGTAAGCGCAGAGCTACCGAATACCAGTAAGCATGTTGAATAATAGATACGCTGGAAAATACAGAGAAATCCAAGATAAATTGCGCAATACTAGCCTCCAACATCGCCTCTGCTTCTTGCGTTGGCGGTGCGAAATAGATAGCAGGAGCTCCTTTAACATGTAGCTTTATTTGATATATCGGGAGTAGCGGATCAAGCTTCTCCATGCGGTAACCTGGATTGCTCGCGTCAACAAAATGATTGCTTAGAAAAAAAACCCTCATTCCTCCTTTGGCGAAGCCACGTGCTAACTGCTGTGGTCGCTGAATTCTAAAATGCCAGTCTATTACACTCCAAATAAATATATCTCGTGTCGTTTGATCCTGCTGCCTACAGCTGTCTTGAGCGTGCGTAATGTGCTTAATAGGAGAAGAGTGCGAAAGTTTGTTGCCGATTTCGACTTGTTGGCTAGCCAAGCGGATGCCAATATTTCTCAGTTGACGACTTACTATCTTCGCCTTATCCAATAGCAGACGAAGCGGCCGAGTCATTTTCCATGACCAGCTGAGAGATATTGCTTGAATATGCTCTCCGAGGGCAGATATCTGCCTTTTTTGACTATCCACTTGCCGGTTGAGCGCGCCTATCTGCTCATCACGCTCGGCCAGCGATCCTTGCAAAGACTGGCCCCAAACCGACATTTCTCCCACTTGCCGGTTGAGCGCGCCTATCTGCTCATCA
>CAIKYI010000715.1 GCA_903831545.1 uncultured Methylobacter sp.
CTGGCAATTAAGCCTGCTATATAGGCTGAACCTAAACACAACAACTCTTGCATAACACTCCATTATTCTGATTGATGGTAGCAGTAGATTTTCGTCGTACTTATCCGTAATGGGTACATTTCAGATGTATTCGATTAAAACTAGTATGCAAAATAAGACTAAACTAAACCAACTGTTTTTTAAGTTAAAATGAATCTTTGGTCTTTGATTATTGGTTATAAGAGGTCACATTTTTTGCTATGAATTGACAGCATTCTTTACTATAGCTGCTGATGAAAAGTCACTTACCAGCCTGTTTGGTCTTCTTGGCGGGAACATTGCCATGATTTATGTTTTATAGAATAGCCACGTTTTAATTAAGTGACAAAAAGTACAGTTGTATTTATCCTGCCAGGAAGCTTTATGTATGTTCTCGGCGAATATATAAGAGATTCCGGCATTAAAGGAGCTATTGTTGATACTATAAATGGCAATCTCGTGACCGAGCGCCATCGGATTGAGACACCAATATTGACAAGTTGTTTTCTGAAGCCACAATTTTATCAGTTGCGTCAATAACTAAAACCGACCATCTTACTCTGTTCATCTTGAACCTTTACAGGCAATGGCTGGACTTCCACCAGCTAGCTGACTATCATGCCAGTCGCACCACTGCGTTCATCCTACACATTAAAGCTTGCCCCAAAACGGATTCAATCTTAAATCATCCGCGTCAGTTTCAACATTGCGCTCACCCAACCAGGATGTCCAGCCAAGACGTGAAATTTCTCCTAACTGCGCTCTGGGTACCTCGGATTTTTTTAACACCAGATTGACATCCCAGCTCAACTCATCACCAATATAATTACGGATGACGGCAATCAGTTGATCAATCCGATAACCATCAGGCAACAAACTTAAATACTCGTTTAAGTTTAACGGCCCAAAATGAATTCTAAACTTGTGCTGACAACCCCATACTTTGGAGCCCAATATTGCGGAACAGCCCAATTCACCGGTTCTTGGCGTCTCGCCCAATCGGGTTAAATCTCCGTTTTGGATGTCCAACCATTCGCCAACAAACTGTTCTATGCTGACGTTAAATCGAAAATAATCGGCCAGCAACGCTCTTAAGCCTTCGGCCGGTTTGTTCTGGGAAGCCAGAAAACCGGTGTAATAAGACTTGGCAAGATCAGACATGGCATCGCGTTCGCGCAACGCGTCTGATCCAAAACCTGACAATGAGCCGATATAAGTGGAGAATCGATCGCTTTCAGGTCGATCAAAACTAACGGTAGGCTCGGTATTAGCCCAGGCCCGATAAAATAAACAAATCATCCGATGATGAAACATATCGGCAAAACCGGCTAAAGTATGGTCGTGATGATAATGGATGCGTTCACGGATGTATTCGGTCAAATGATTGGGCATTGGACCATTAGTACCGAATAAGCCAATAAAACGTTGTTTGAGCAGCGGCATCAGCCCCGCTTTTCTCTGGGTAAAAGAGCTTAGTGTAGCTGTTTCAAAGGTCAGCGAAACTTCTTGACCCAATCTTATCGGCGGCTCCAGACTTGGGCGTTGTGATTGACCAAACCGGGCTTTATCTTTATAAGCGCACTCCAAAAGACGCATCACCTGAAAAAAACCGTAACGATACGGTTCTTTTTGCAGACCCGCTTCTAACTGAGATGCCGCTGTCCGAGTCTCGTCGGCCATCGCATTATTTCTCCACGGTCACTACTGGTTAGTACGGTTTCGGTAAATGAATTAAGGGACACATAATGGGCAAAAAATTGCTCCAGTACCATGCCCATTAAAAACACACCGCTCCCTTCAAAAGCCGACTCGTCAACGGTTACGGTTATTTCCAGTCCGCGCCCGAAGACTATGGGGCCAGCGGTATTAATACGCCTTACTATAGGCTTTGATTTAATAAATAATACGCCTTCAATTTGTTTGCGAAAACTGGCCTCACTATTATCGCCATACAGCGACAGTAAGCTTCTAAAAGCCATAGCGCCTTCTTGTTCATCATTATTGATAAGCGACAAATAATTCAAAGACAAATGATTTATTAACTTCCAGGCAGTATCTTTATGTGCGTTGGAAGGACGAGGCTTTGTGGGACCCGAAAGGCAGCGAATAAAGTCAACAGGCGCACCGGTTTGAATCGTAAAGTCGGTTTTGCCAATGCCGATCGGCAATTGCAAAGGCAAATCGCGATTGGTACAAAGCAACTCCAGTCCCAATTGTTTTAGGTCACTTTTAAACGGAGCATCATTGCTGTCAACAATGGCAATATAGACTTCATTGCCTATATAACTGGAACGGGGACCTTGCAATTTTTGTTTTGAAGAAACCATTCGCGGCAGGCGCATAACGGTGTAATAAGCCCGCTGTTGCTGACGGATATCGCTACTTGCTTGATAAAAAGGTAAGAATGCGAGTTGATCATCACTGCCACTCCCAAAACCGGTCACTTCACGGATTTGATACACTTCGTAATCCAAAGGCCGACTGCGGTCCGGAACGACATGAAATTCATTTGTTTGATTGCTTAGATGAATACGGTCAGCACGTTTGGGAAACACATTAATAACCGGCGTGCAAAATAACGCAAAACGCGAGACATCAATTTCGTTAATGAGTCGTGCATTACTCCGGTTTAACAAAATAATAACATCAACTTCCTGTTCAGAAGCTTGTTGAAAAGCAGCTTGTAATTGAGTCAGCTCAACAAACATATATCGCTCCGGAAAAGCGAAATATTCCTGCAATAATCGATAGCCCTGGAATGAGCGCGGTGTATAGGGCAATAATGCTTCATTTTCTGCAAAGCCCAGCGGGCTAATGCAGTTATGTTTGATAACGTGTTGCCAGGCAATCGGGCGCTGTGTGGACTGGACGACAACAGCAATACTATTTGCCAGAAACTGTTCATAAATTTGCATGGGTAACTCGCCGGTACCCCGAAGATACAGTGGCAAGTTATTCAGCGTGAGTTGATTAAACGTTAAGCCAGCGGTGGCTTTAAGGCGGAGTCGAATTGCCGCTTTAATACCGGGCAAACTGGGGACGCCGAGATTAGCGACGGCCCCAGCTCCAGATAAATACTCAGCTTCTACCAATTCTACTGGCCATAAGGTAAGGTCTTGGGCAGTTCGGTATTCGCAAGCTGTTTGTTCACCTTTACCAATGTTGCTACGTAACGGCGTTGCTTTGGGAATTAAAAAGCCCTCGTTAAGCGAGCCTTCCATTAAATCTGGCTGTAACTGCACTACTGCCATGGATGGGGTTGGTGCAAGATAATGGGGATAAACAATATCCAACAGATGTTGGGTAAAGCGGGGAAATTCAGCATCCACTTTAAGCTGAACTCGCGCCGAAAGATAAGCAAAACCTTCCAACAACCGCTCTACGTAGGGATCGGCACATTCAAAACTATCCAACCCGAGTCGACCGGCAATTTTTGGAAATTCGAGTGCGAAATCACCCGCCATTTCACGAATATGCTGCAACTCATGGTTGTAGTATTTTAGTAATCGGGGATCCATTCGTTAGCGGCCCTTATCGGTAATTTCCATATTACCTGTTTCCAGGTCTAATGCAGTTCTCAGGTACAAATGCAACGGTAGGGGCTGAGCCCAGAGATCACCTTCAATATCAAACACCATAGAGTTATGACTCATTTGCTGCGCATCTATCGATATTTTGATACGTAAGGAATCACGTAAAATACGTGGTTCATAATCCCAAATTGCTTGTTTAACCTGCTGCTCTATATTAACAACATTGGCACTCGATAAGCTCGTACCAGTCAAATCGGGTATGCCATAATTAATTACGGAATGGACTGCCAGTGGGTATTCTTCAAGATCTTGCACAGCTTCAAGTTTGCCGGTATTTAATAACCAGGCCAAATCCCTTAATACACATACGCGAAGCTTATTTAGAGACAAAACCCTTTGCTCACGCACTTCACTTAATTTGTCTGGCTCTTCATCGGTAAGTCGATCCAGCAATGAAGGCTGTAAGCGTTCCTTTTGGGTTAATTCCGCCACGACTGATTAACCGAGATTATTTAAATTAAGTTCACGAATATCCATCAGGGCATAATCGCTTTCATTGGTACTTAACAATCGTTGTCCTAAACCGATAAAAGCGGCATCGCCAATTTCTGTCCACTCGGTTTTACGGGCTAAACGAATGCTTGAGTCAGTAGAGTTTTCGGAGCCTGAATAACGGGTTGGAATAAAACCTACGGTTTCACCCCCATTACTCCAGGTAAAATTTGCGGGTGTCCAAACCAAATCGCGCAAATCTTCAGGCGGAGTAATTTTGATGCTGCTGATACGAGTAAAAGGTATCCAATAATACTTACCGTTGACTATTGCTTCAAGTACGGGACCCAAGCGAGAGTCAGCATCGGCTATCCAGTCAAATTCGACGCCATCAATCGTACCTGAAGTTGCAGGTGCCGCCTCAAAGGCTTGTTGCCTTAGATCGCTGGCATGAGATTGATGTTGGTCTGCAGCCAAACGTAAAGATTCCAGCAATAATGCTAGCCAAGGCTCGGGCTCGCCCATAATTAAAGGTGACCGTTGCCCTAAAAAAACTTCGGAGCGTAATGTCTCACAACACAAAGTTTCCCGGTAAGTTTGCACCATTGCCAGTGTAGCGGCATCCATGTCTGCTAAAACATTAAGTTGGGTTAAAGCGCGTTCCCATTGCCCGAGCACTGAAAATAGCTGAAACAGGTAAATTCTATGTTTGGTATTAGCAGGATCTTTTCTTACCAACTGCTGAATTTCAGCCAGAGCTTGTTCAAGATTACCCTCTTTCAAGGCTTGTTCACTTTTCAGCATTAATCTTTCCTTCGCTAATGTGTATGAATGGCTATAAAAAATGGGCGGCATAATGTCCGCCCATTCGAAGCAAAGTTTTTATTTAGGATTTAGGCTTATTTGCTTTTAAGTCGTAACCTTTAGCTTCGCCTGTTGTAACAGTACCACCCTCAGTTAAAGGATTATATTGCATTTTTATGCCGTTAAAATTAATGCTGAGTGATTCATTTGGTCTTTCGCCGCCGCTACTCATGCTATAGCTACTGAGTATCGGTTTATCCAAAATGATTTCCAGATAATGTTGTCCAGCAGCATCTTTTCCGCCTGTTTGAATAAAATGCAAAGTTGCAGTAGTCAACGCCAAGCCACAGGCCGCTTCCAGCATCAATTGAGCAGAGGCAACATCCATACTCTTGGAGATGGAAACTTCGGAAAAAGAAGGATTACTGGTGTCACGATCAGAACCTACACCGCTAGTGCTAACAGCTCGTCCTAATCCCCACTGAACCGCGTCTAAAGTTATCCAGCCATCATGTTTTTCAACTTTAGAATCGCCCTTTAATTCCGGATCAAATTTTAATAAAATCATCTTAACACTCCTTAAATTATAAAAAATAAAACGTCACAATTAACTATACAGGCAAATCAAAAAAGCAATTTACCCAATTTATTCCGCTTAAGTATATTAAGCATCCGTTACACTTAAGCGTATTTAAACTACAAGACAATCCATTTATACTCTTGCTAAAGCTCTCAAAAAAAATCAGCCTTTTTGTGAGGGCAATTTTGACGTTAAGCGTAAAGAAACGGTTAAACCTTCCAGCTGATAATGCGGCCTTAAAAAGAACTTGGACGCATAATAGCCTGGATTTCCTTCAACTTCTTCGACGACCACTTGAGCCGCAGATAAAGGACGGCGGGCTTTGTCTTCCTCTGTTGCTAATGCAGGGTTAGTTAAAACATAATTACTGATCCAGCTATTCAGCCATCTTTCCATATCGTCACGCTCTTTGAACGAGCCAATTTTGTCCCTGACGATACATTTTAGATAATGTGCAAAACGACAGGTTGAAAACAGATAAGGCAATCGCGCAGCAAGATTAGCATTTGCAGTTGCATCCGGATCATCATATTCGGCTGGTTTCTGCAAGGATTGCGCGCCAATAAACGCGGCAAAGTCAGAATTCTTTTTATGAATCAGCGGCATAAATCCCGCTTTAGCCAATTCCGCTTCGCGACGATCACTGATAGCAATTTCTGTAGGACATTTCATGTCTACACCACCATCATCGGTAGGAAAAGAATGCACTGGCAGATTTTCTACCGCACCACCCGACTCAATGCCGCGAATTCTTGAACACCAACCGTATAATTTAAATGAACGGTTAATATTGGTAGCCATCGCATAAGCCGCATTTGACCAGGTATAGTTGCTGCTGTTCGCCGCTTCAGTGTCCTCTTCAAAATCGAATTCATCAACGGGGTCGGTTTTGGAGCCATACGGCAGACGTGACAGAAATCGCGGCATTGCCATCCCAATGTATCTTGCATCTTCAGATTCACGCAATGACCGCCAAGCGGCGTAATCAGGTGTAGAGAAAATTTTGGTCAGATCGCGTGGATTGGCCAGTTCACTCCAGGAATCCATTCCTAGAGTGGAAGGTGCGACACCGGTAATAAACGGAGCGTGTGAAGCTGCAGAAATTTGCGCGATTTGTGCCAATAACTCGACATCTTGTGGTGAGTGATCAAAGTGATAATCGCCGGTAAAACAGCCGAAAGGTTCACCACCAAACTGACCAAATTCTTCTTCATAGATTTTTTTAAATAATGGACTTTGATCCCATGAAGTACCTTTGAACTTTTTCAGTGTCTTGCCAAGCTCTTTTTTTGAAATGTTCAAAACTTTGATTTTGAGCATTTCATCGGTTTCGGTATTGTTGACCATGTAATGCAATCCCCGCCATGAGCCTTCCAGTTTTTGGAAATCCTCATGATGTAACACCAAATTGACTTGCTCGGTTATCTTTTGATCTATCTGGGCTATGATAGCTTGAATTGAATTCAGTGCGTCTTCGGAGACTATCGAGGCATCTTTCAAAACATATTCGGCCAGCGTTTGTACAGCTTTTTCAACTTCTTCTTTCGCTCTATCTGACTTGGGCTTAAATTCTTTATTCAACAATGCTGAAAAGTCATTGCTTTCCTGAACTTCCCCTACTGCTGCAGCTGTAGCATTTTCTAGTTCGGCCATGATTATTCTCCGGCTACTGGTTTAGGCGCAGCAGTCAGTGCTTGCAATAAGGCGGGATCATTAATGACTTTAGCCATTAAATCTTCGGCGCCGCCTTTTCCATCCATATAGGTTAATAAATTAGCTAATTGAGTTCGAGCTTCAAGCAACTTATCTAAGCCAGCCACTTTTCTGGCAATAGCGGCTGGAGAAAAATCATCCATGCTTTGAAAAGTCAGATCGACATTCAAGTTCCCTTCCCCGGTCAGCGTATTTGGTACATTAAAAGCGACACGCGGTTTCATCGATTTTAAACGATCATCGAAATTATCCACGTCAATTTCCAATAACTTGCGCTCCGCTACAGGTGCCAAAGGATCAGCGGGGTTACCTGACAAATCGGCTAATACGCCCATAACGAACGGTAATTGTACTTTCTTTTCAGCGCCATACAGTTCAACATCATATTCGATCTGAACTCTGGGAGCTCTATTACGCGCTATAAATTTTTGACTACTTTGTGCCATCTGAAACCTCTGCTTGCTATGGTTA
>CAIKYI010000716.1 GCA_903831545.1 uncultured Methylobacter sp.
CCAATTGATAAAGAATGTGCGCAAGTCGGTGATGCATAATCGCGGTAATGCCCGGATAACAAACCAAAACTTCATCGGCGGTTTTGGCCGCCGGATCGCCTTCGTAAGCCGCCTGAATATCGCTATCAAGCAATACTCTTACCTCAGGCAGTCGCGAGGCAAACTCACGGGTAATGATAATGGCTTGCTCATGAGCCTCGCTGTCGATGCCGTGCTGCCCGGAAATAAACTGAAGCTCACGACGAATTTGTTTGTATAGCTCGCGCAACAAGTTTTCGAGCATATGCCCAACAAAGTAATCAATACCTTCATCATTCAAATCCGGTTGTCCCAACCGATTGGGAAACAATACCGCGCCAAGTCCATCGAGAATATTTTGCAGTTCCTTGCGGGACGGCAACTTGGGTGGTTTATCGCGTCGTTGACGAAGTTCCAGCGCATGCAAACGCAGATGACGCAATTTGGCAACCAGCGAATTGATACCCCAATCATAAGTTCCATTTAAAGGAATGATGTCATTCATGGGGCAAGACCACCGGCATCGAAAACGCCCTCAAATAAAGGCGAGCTTAAATAACGCTCACCCGAATCGGGCAACACCACAACGATCGTTTTACCGGCATTTTCAGGCCGTTTTGCCACGCGCACGGCAACTGCCACGGCAGCGCCACAGGAAATACCGGAAAGAATGCCTTCTTCCAGAGCCAGGCGTCGCGCAAAGCTGATGGCGTCTTCGTTACTGACTTGTTCGATTTCATCAATCAATGACAAATCAAGCACCTGCGGCACAAAACCGGCTCCAATGCCCTGGATTTTATGGGCTCCAGGCTGTAACTGCTCACCGGCACGATGCTGGGTAAGTATTGGACTTGCCGCAGGTTCAACGGCAATTGAAGTAATGGCTTTGCCCTGAGTCAACTTGATATACCGGGATACGCCGGTAATGGTGCCGCCGGTGCCAACGCCGGAAACCAGAATATCGATGGCGCCATCGGTATCATTCCAGATTTCCGGCCCGGTGGTTTGCTCATGAATGGCAGGGTTTGCAGGGTTTTTAAACTGTTGCAGCAAGACATAGCGCTCCGGATCAGACGCAGCGATTTCTTCGGCTTTTGCAATCGCGCCACTCATGCCTTTGGCACCTTCGGTCAACACCAGTTTGGCGCCATAGGCAATCAGCAACTTGCGGCGTTCAAGGCTCATGGTCTCCGGCATGGTCAAGGTCAACGGAATGCCACGAGCCGCCGCGACAAAGGCCAGCGCAATGCCGGTGTTACCGCTGGTCGGTTCGACCAGCTCTTTGCCGGGACCCAGCAAGCCGCGATGTTCGGCATCCCAGATCATCGCCGCGCCAATCCGGCATTTAACCGAATAAGCAGGATTACGCCCTTCTATTTTTGCCAGTACAGTCACCGGGGCACCATCAATGATGCGGTTAAGTCTTACCAACGGCGTTTTTCCGATGGAGTGGGAATTATCTTCGAACCTATGGGACAGAAAATCTCCTGTTTATTAATCGCGAAACTGTCTGGCTATGATGACGCGTGATTTGAGATTATTTTTTAAAATAAGCTCCTGAATTTTTCAGTCAAGCCCTTAAAACTACCTAGAAAAATAACCCCCCATGAATTACATGCAGGTCAGCATGAAAAACATAAATCATGTTGTATATCTGATGACTTTATAAGTTGCCTGATAAAATTTTGGCCAAAAAAAAGCCAGTGGCCCTAAGGCGCACTGGCTTCCGGTTGTCCGGTCAGCTTGCGATTTTTAGTTTAAATTACTTTACACACGGCAATATGTCAAGGGAGCGCAAAATCACCCCATAGCGCTTATTTGCTCAACATCATCGTTTTATCGTTTAGATCTATCGGTTATAAAGCTTAATTTGGCACAAATTCCAAAATCAATATCTTTTTTGGTGACTTGCTAAAGAATAAAGCAATCTGTAATTTTTACGAAACGACAATTTTAGATAAGCCTATCTGATTTATAGATATCTTGGCGCTAATTTCCAGTTAGTAATCATTTTGGCTAGCTGCTATTTTTAACACTAACGCTTGCCA
>CAIKYI010000717.1 GCA_903831545.1 uncultured Methylobacter sp.
CGTTGCCCGGGAAGACCGTAGAGATCTGGCAGAAATGTTCGCGTTCCTCGATGTGCGTAAGAATTTCGGCCGCGTTGTTTTGTGCGGTTTTGGCCCGGGTGATCCGGGGTTGCTGACGCGTAAAGGTTATGATGCGCTTAAGGGCGCAGATGCTTGCTTACCTTCGTCAGTTTTTTGCTGAAAAATCGGTCCTTGAAGTCGAGACGCCGTTGCTTGGACATAGCTGCGGAACTGATCCCCAGTTGGCGTTTTTTACCACAGAGTATTGTTTGTCGCCCTGGCGGCAAACACTCTTTTTACAGACCTCACCTGAATTTGCCATGAAGCGGCTACTTGCCGCAGGTAGCGGTTCCATCTATCAGATAGGTAAAGCTTTTAGGAATGGTGAATCCGGGCGCTTTCATAATCCTGAGTTCACCATACTCGAATGGTATCGGGTGGGTTTCAATTTATCGCAACTGATGGATGAGATCACTGAGCTGATCGAAAGGCTGTTTGCCGGTCAGGGCTTGCTGGAAACTCAACGAGTCAGTTATCAGGACGCTTTTTTTTCGTATACGGGGTTAAATTCACTGGTATTTTCCTATGAGAATTACTGCGAATTTGCCAGGAGCGCTCAGTTATCTGAGGCTGTGACTATTTGTGGGCACGATCATGCCCTATGGCTGGATTTTTTGTTTAGTCATAAGGTGCAGCCGAATCTGGGCGAAAATTCTTTGTGTCTGGTTTATGGTTATCCTGCTTGCCAGTCGTCATTAGCCAGGATAAATGAGCAGAACAATCAGATTGCCGAGCGGGTTGAATTGTTTATCAACGGTGTTGAGTTGGGTAATGGCTACCATGAACTGACCGACGCCAAAGAACAAAACCAACGCTTTGATGCCGAGTTGGCTATCAGGCAACAACATAATCTGCCGGTTACTATCAAAGACCAGCATCTTGTTGATGCTTTGGAGGCAGGATTGCCAGAATGCTCAGGAGTGGCTATTGGTCTTGACCGTTTATTGATGCTGGTGTCGGGTAAAACATCGATTGAAGATGTGCTAAGTTTTCCAATTGGCAGGGCTTAAGCCAGAATAAATATTTACTGTGATATAATCCGCCAGCTTTTGAAAATTGGACCTTGTTGATTTATTTTTAGACCTCCCCATGAAATTAAATAATTTTTCTCGCTCGTTATTACTGTTTCTGCTTGTTTCCCAAGTAGCAAACGGAAGTGAAGAGTTCGTCGTAGAGGACATTCAAGTCAAAGGGTTACAACGTATCTCCGTAGGTACCGTTTATAACAATCTGCCTGTAAATGTAGGCGAAAGGTTTTCGCTGGATAATGTAGCTCCCGCCATTAAGGCTTTATTTAAAACCGGTTTTTTTAAAGATATTTCTCTGGAAAGAGACGGCTCAACACTGGTTGTTAAAGTCGTAGAGCGACCTTCCATCGCGAAAATTATTTTTGAAGGTAATAAAGACTTAAGTAAAGACGATTTGACCAAAGCTTTAAAGAAAATTGGTCTGGCTGAAGGCAAGGTCTTTGACCAGCAGGTTTTGGATAAAGTTGAGCAGGAATTAAGCCGTCAGTATTTTAGCCATGGTAAATACGGTTTAAAGATTAAAACAGAAGTGTCTTCTTTGACCCGCAACCGGGTTGGCATTCAGATTAAAATTTCTGAGGGCCGGGTAGCCAAAATCAAGCAGATCAATATTGTTGGCAATAACGTTTATGATGAGAAAACGTTATTAAAAAATCTTGAATTGAACACTTCCAATCTGTTGTCTTTTTATACCAAAGACGACCAGTATTCCAAACAAAAGTTACAGGCCGATTTGGAAACCTTGCGCTCCTATTATCTGGATCGAGGTTATATCAACTTTAATATCGAGTCGACCCAGGTGGCGATTACGCCGGATAAAAAAGATATTTATGTCACCATTAACGTTAAAGAGGGTGATGTCTATAAGCTGGATAAAGTTAAATTGGCTGGTAATCTGGTGGTTGCCCCGACAGAGCTTATTAAGCTGGTTAAGGTTGGGCCGGGCGAGACTTTTTCGAGAAAGAACGCTACCGAAACGTCTAAAGCGGTATCTGATCGTTTGGGTGATGACGGTTACGCCTTTGCTAACGTGAATATGGTTCCGGAAATCAACGAAGCCAACAAAACGGTCGATATGACGTTTTTTGTCGATCCTGGCAAACGCGTTTATGTACGACGTATCAATATGAAAGGTAACAGCAAAACCCGTGATGAGGTTTTGCGTCGGGAAATGCGGCAAATGGAGGCCAGTTGGGCTTCAAGTGCAAAAATTGCCCGCTCTAAAACGAGGCTTGAACGCCTGGGTTATTTTGAAGAAGTCAATGTAGAAACGCCGCCGGTTGCGGGCACTGCTGATCAAATTGATGTTAATTATACGGTGGTAGAAAAACCTTCCGGTAATTTGTCGGCTGGTGTCGGGTTTTCACAAACCCAGGGTATTGTATTGAATGCCAATATTGCCCAGGATAACGTGTTCGGTTCAGGCAAGCGGGTAAACATTGCCTTTAACAACAGTAACTATATGACCAGTTATCAGTTTGGATTTAATAATCCCTATTTTACTGTTGATGGCGTTAGTCAGGGTTATAACCTGGGTTATACCAAACGAAATGCCGGTACAATCAATATTGCCAATTACTCGACCAATGTCATGAATGCCGGGATTAATTTTGGTATTCCGTTGAATGAGTTTGATCATTTGCGTTTTGACGTTGATGTAAAACACACTGAGTTAAGTACAACTAATTATTCATCAAATGAAATTTGCGATTTTATTTATGGTAATGCCGGTACAAATCTTTGTACAAATAATACCGGGAGTATAGGTGTTCCGAATACTCGAAAACATGTCAAAGCTACCGGCGATACCTTCTTGACACTGGCGCCGGCAGTCGGTTGGACACACGATACCTTAAATCGTGCCATCTTTCCGAACAAGGGCGGGCAACAGCGTTTTTCTGCGTTGGCAACCGTGCCAGGCAGTGATCTGGAATATTACAAGGTAGGCTATAAACAGCAAATGTATTTTCCGCTGGCCAAAGATTTCACCTTCAAACTGAATGGTGAAGTCGGTTATGGTGGCGGCTATGGCTCCACAGGTACTTTGCCGTTCTTTGAAAACTACTTTGGTGGTGGTACCGGTTCTATTCGTGGCTATAAAAATAATACAGTAGGCCCCAGAGATTCCAACGGTTATCCCTTTGGTGGTTCCAGTAAAATCATTGGCAATGCCGAATTGTTTTTTCCTGTACCTTTTATGCCGGAAACAAAATCAGTCAGACTGGGTACCTTTTTTGATGCAGGTTCCATTAATAATGGCTTTAAAGTAGATAATCTCAAATATTCCGCAGGTGTTTCCGGTGAGTGGATGTCGCCTTTTGGCGCTTTGTCGGTCAGTGCCGCTTTACCGTTAAATGCAGTTACTTCATCAGCATTAGCAAATGGTGCTCTGACAGGGGATCAAAAGCAGATGTTTCAATTCAACTTTGGCCAGAATTTTTAGGGTAAGTTGTTTTTGTTTAACATGTGTATCCTCTATAATTTAACAAGCTAACTGTATTTTTAAGTATTTTATTTTAATTTCACCCGAGATCTGTTTAACAATGAAAACCAAAATCGCTTTATTCTTAGGCTTGTTGTTTGTGGCAAATGTCAGTTACGCTGATTTGAAAATTGGCTTTGTCAATATACCCGCCGTACTTGAGAAGGCTCCTCAGGCCGAAAAAGCAAAAAAACGTTTGGAACTAGAATTTTCACCGCGAGATAAGCAATTAGTTGCCCAGCAAAAAGAAATTCAGAATATGGATGAAAAAATGACTAAAGACGCTGCGGTGATGGGTGAATCGGCGCGTGTTAATTTGGAAAAAGATATTTTAAATAAAAAAAGGGATGCCAAAAGAGCGCAGCAAGAATTTAGTGAAGACTTTAATGCCCGTCGTAATGAAGAGCTGGGCAAATTACAACGTCGTATTGTTGAAGCAATTCGCGAAATAGCTAAAGATCAAAACTTTGATTTATTACTCACTGATGGCGTTATTTATTCCAGTGAAAAGATTGATGTGACCAATCAAGTCCAACAAAAGTTGTCAACCATGCCGGAATAATTTCAGACGGTTTTTTATTTTTTCACTAAAGATGTGGTGAAAAATAACTTCAAGATATGCTAATGCCTGTAGAGTTGAATTTATTCGACCTGAGTGAGTAAAATCCCTCCTGCAATTGGGTTTGGAGAGGTTATTTAGAGCTATAGTCTAAGTCATCAATTTTTTAAGAAGCACATTATATATGTCCATTACCCTAGATATTTTACAGATACAAGAATTTTTGCCTCATCGTTATCCTTTTTTATTGGTTGACAAGGTTGTTGAATGCGAGCCTGGGGTCAGATTGTTGGGTGTAAAAAACGTAACTTATAACGAACCGTTTTTTCAGGGACATTTTCCGCAAAAACCGATAATGCCGGGCGTGTTGATTTTAGAGGCGCTGGCTCAAGCTACCGGTTTACTGGCCTCAGAAACAGCCGGGGATGAATTGGCGGGGATGATTTATTATTTGGTCGGGATTGATAAGGCCAAATTTAAAAGACCGGTTGTGCCCGGTGATCAATTGATGCTTGAAGCAAAATTCGTTAAAAGCAAACGTAATATCTGGGCTTTTGAATGCCGTGCCGAAGTGGATGGCGAGTTTGTCGCAAGCGCCGAAATCAGATGTGCAGCCGTGGTAAATTAGTTTTGATTGATCCAACAGCGATAGTCGATAGTAAGGCAGAACTGGCTGAAGATGTAGCGGTTGGCCCTTTTTCTGTTATAGGCGCCAATGTAAAAATTGGCGCAGGCACTGTGATTGGCTCTCATGTGGTTATTAAAGGGCCAACTTCCATAGGAAAAGATAATCGTATTTATCAATTTACCTCCATTGGCGAAGATCCCCAGGATAAAAAATATGCTGCTGAAATAACCCGCCTGGAGATTGGTGATAGAAATACCATACGCGAATATACGTCCATGCACAGAGGTACCAAGCAGGATCGTAGCCTGACCAAAATTGGTAACGATAATCTGTTTATGGCTTATACGCATGTGGCACATGATTGTATTATTGGTAATCACGTGATTATGGCAAATGGAGCTTCCTTAGCCGGACATGTTCATTTACATAGTCATGCTATCCTGGGGGGCTTTACATTGGTCCATCAATTTACCCAAATTGGTCAGTACAGTTTTGCTGCTATGGGCAGTGCTATTACTCAAGACATTCCGCCTTTTGTGATGGTCGGTGGCAAGCCGACTCGGCCACATGGCATCAATTCAGTGGGTATGGAGCGCAATGGTATCTCACCTGAAGACATCAGATTAATCAGGAAAGCCTACAAAATCATCTACAAAACCAATTTACGCCTTGAAGATGCGATTGATCAAATGGAAGATCTGGCTGGTGAAAGTAAAGAATTGTCAGATATGGTCAGTTTTTTGCGTAATGTAAACCGGGGCATTTTGCGGTAAGTGTTTGTGTTTTTATCTATAAGCGTTGGTTATCGGGTCTGCTCTTCCTCAAGAATTCGCCTTTTGTTTAGTCGATATAGTTCTGAACTTTGCTTGTAAGTCCAAATTCTTTATGAATAATGAATATACACGAGCTCCTGGAATTGCCGGGGTTGACGAAGCCGGTCGAGGACCATTGGCAGGGCCTGTCTTCGCGGCAGCTGTAATTCTGGATCCTTCACGACCCATAGCCGGCCTGGCAGATTCAAAAGTTTTAAGTGAAAGTAAACGGGACAGTCTCTATATCCTGATTAAAGAAAGATGTTTAAGTTGGGCAATCGCACAAGCCAGTGTTGAAGAGATTGATCAGCTCAATATTTTGCAGGCAACCATGCTTGCCATGCAAAGAGCTGTAAACAGCTTGTCCATTCAGCCGGATGAAGTGTTAGTGGATGGTAACCGTCTTCCCGTGTTGACAATGCCCGCTCAGGCTATTGTAAAGGGGGATAGTAAAGTACAGGCAATCAGTGCCGCTTCAATATTGGCGAAAGTTGAGCGGGATAAATTAATGGTTGAGTATAACAATAGTTATCCCGATTTTTCATTTGAGCAACATAAAGGCTACGGTACTAAGCAGCATCTGGCGGAAATTGAACGATTCGGGGTTTTAGAAATACACAGGAAAACGTTTAATCCAGTAAAAGCCATGTTGATGAAGCTTTAGCCAAGTTCTAGAGGCCCTTCGTCCATTAGCGCGATTTGTTCGCGTAGCTCAATGATTCTATCCTGCCAGTAACGCGGCGTATCAAACCATGGGAACGCCATTGGAAAAGCGGGATCATCCCAGCGACGGGCAATCCAGGCTGAGTAATGAATCAGGCGCAAAGTTCGAAGGGCTTCAATAACATGCAGTTCCCGTATATTAAAATCGAAAAAGGTCTTGTATC
>CAIKYI010000718.1 GCA_903831545.1 uncultured Methylobacter sp.
AGTAACGCCGGCGTCACCCCAAGTTTCTATGCTTTTTTCGCCGCCGCATTTATTGGTAGAAGAGAAAATGCCGTCAACCTGTTCCATGGTCAAACCCTTGACCGGGTTGTCCTTGTTCACAAGAACAGCCAGGGCATCAATCGCAACAGGGATAGCGGTTGGTTTGTAACCGTATTTGTCTTCAAAGGCTTGAAGTTCGTCATCTTTCATTTCGCGGCTCATAGGGCCGAGGTTTGACGTGCCTTCAGTCAACGCTGGAGGCGCAGTAGAAGAACCGGCAGCCTGAATTTGAATGTTAACATTTGGATAAGCGCGGTTAAATTCTTCTGCCCATAAAGTCATCAGGTTAGCCAAATTGTCAGAACCGACGCTGGACAGGTTGCCTGAAATACCGCTGGCTTTTTGATACTCGGGAACACCGGCATCAACTGTCTGAACTGCACTTGCAACACCGCTGGTTAGTGCAGCAATACCAAAACCCATCGCTGTTACCAGTGATTTCGTCTTAAAAGATAGCTTCATGTTTAACTCTCAAAATAATTTAAAGTACCTCTATTATGTAAATAGATTGTGACAAGAATATTACAAAATGCTTTTTTTTGCTAAACTGGATTCTAACAACATCATAACCACCTAAAAGAATTCACCTATTTTCGATCGTCATATCCTGTGTCATTAAATTTTAATGGTATGCTGGTATGCTTAAAAGCTTGTCCGGCAGCTTATTTCACCTTTTCGGCTCTTGATTATTATGGTTTCACAATTTGAATTTCCCGTGAATTTAACGGCTGAAAATTTTATCGCCACCTTAAGCGAGGTAGTTGATACTGAGCTCGCGGCACAGCAAGCAGCAACCAAAACCTTTTACGATAGTTTCGACTGGCGCCTGTATTCAAATGGTATTACTTGCGAGTTTAACCAGGTTAAAAACAACTCAGCTTTAATTTTAAGATCATCTAAAACAGGTTTGCTTATTGCAAGCTCAGACCTTAAAAAAGTACCGACTTTTGGCAAGGCGTTTGAAGCCGGACTTATCAGAGATACGCTTGAACCGCTACTGGAAATGCGCGCCTTGTTAACTGTTTGCGTGCTGGATTACGAGCTTTATCATCTCAACATCGTTAACAAGGATCAAAAAACCATTGTTCGATTGGTTATTGAAGAGTACGGCCAGTTTAATAGCCGCCTTTTATTGCAACCCGTAAAAGGCTATGACAAGGCCTTTGACCATGTCACCGAGTTATTGGCTACCTCGCTGGCGTTAACTCCGACAGATAAACCGGTGTTGCTGCCTGCTTTGCAAATTCATGGACGCAAACCCAAAGGCTATTCGTCAAAATTAACGATCAATCTTGATCCTGACATGCGCGCCGATATTGCCGGAAAATATATCTACAGTCATTTGCTAAAAGCCATAAAAGTCAACGAACAGGGCACGATTGCCGATACCGATAGCGAATTTTTACATGATTTTAGAGTGGCCATCAGAAGAACGCGGGCGGGCTTAAGCCAGATTAAAGGTATTCTACCGGCCAACATTAATGCTTATTATGCCGATTTTTTCTCCTGGCTAGGTCAAGTCACAGGGCCAACACGGGATCTGGACGTTTATCTGCTAAGTTTTGAAGGTTATAAAAGCAGCCTGCCCGCGTCAATCAGGGACGATTTGGATGGACTATATGATTTTTTGCTGGTCAAGCAACATAAAGCGCAGAAAGAACTCGCCAAAAAACTGCAATCGCCCCGATATCTGACCACTTTGGCCGAATGGGAGCAGTATCTTAAAGAGCCATCATATAACAAGCCCCTGGAACAAAATGCCAAGCTGACCATTAAAGAACTTGCCGATCACAGAATATGGAAGATTTTTAATCGGGTGTTGCAGGAGGGTAATGCAATCAGTGTTTCGTCGCCCGCTGAAGCCTTACATGATTTAAGAAAATCCTGTAAAAAGCTGCGTTATTTAATGGAGTTCTTTCAAAGCCTTTATGCAGAAGAGCAAATCAGGCAACTGATTAAAAACCTGAAAGGCTTACAAGAGGTTTTGGGCGATTTTCAGGATTACGCCGTTCAGGAAGAAAATTTAAAGCTGTTCAGCGAAGAAATGATGGCGCTTAAAATACCGGCCAATACCTTTCTGGCCATGGGCGTTTTAATCCAGGATCTTGATGCCAATAGGTGCCGGGCACGTGAGGATTTTGCATCAAAATTCGACTCGTTTAAACTGGAAGAAAACCGGCTTGCTTTTAAGCAGCTCTTCGCTCCGTCCAAACTTCAGGGACATTAAAATTGGATGAGTGGAATACATCAACCCGATATTATTGTATTATTTAAACATTAAATTTTAACTGCGAATTCATTATTACCAACAACTGTTCGAATTAAACAGTAGACATTTTTTAAACTTACCCCTGATTAAACACAAAGGTTAAACATTATGAGTAATTTCAAGTTATTGGCAGGATTTTCATTGGCGCTGTTAATTGCCGGTTGTGCGGGCAGTCCAACGTCTGAAAGCACCGGGGAATATCTTGATGATATGGCGCTGTCAACCAAAGTTAAAACATCAATATTAGGTGATTCCAGACTTAAATTACGACAAATCAGCGTTGAGACTTTCAAGGGCGTTGTGCAACTAAGCGGTTTTGTAGACTCTGCGTCAGCTTCCAGCAGAGCAGTAGAACTTGCAAGAACCGTTAAAGGCGTAAAGTCGGTTAATAACAGTTTGATTGTGAAGTAAAAAACGCGTCATACCCACCGGGATGCGGGTATCCAGGGCCAGGGATGGTAACTTATAAAACATCCATGCGCTCTGGTTTTGCCATGCCACAAAGCTTAGTCGTTTTTATCCTCCAAAAGCGAACCACCCACAACCCCGTTAACGTCCACCCATAAATGCGGCAGGCTCATGGCTTCCAGCCAGGCCGGCCCGTCTTTTTCTTTCAGCATTGCAATTGTCGATGCACTGCCTGCTATCACACAAAAATCCCCAATCACACTAACTGAAGACAGGTAACTGACTGGCCAGCCGGTTTTGGGATTTAGCACATGCCCGTAGCGGACGCCATCAATCAAAATACAACGCTCGTAATCGCCGCTGCTGGCCAGGGCGCCTTCATGTAATAAAACCGTATCCAGTAAAGTTATACTTTGATGGGGATGACGTATACCAACCCGCCAGGGATTGCCATCGCCACGCGGGCCGATAACGTTAATGTCACCGCCCAAATTAATCACGCCATGCCGAATACCCGCCTCGCGGCATAGTGTTGCAGCCCTGTCCACAGCATATTCTTTGACTATGCCACCAAAATCAATTTCCATTCCCGGTGTTGGAAACTCAAGCACTGGCGATTTCCAGCGTAGCTTATGCCAGCCGACTTTATCGAGAAGCGTCTGAATTTGCGCTTCCTCCGGCAATGCACCAGACTTAAAATCCCAGGCGTGGCGCAACAGCCCGGAAGTAATATCAAACAAACCATCACTTTGTTCGTAACAAGTGGCCGCGTAATTCAATAGCCCCGCCGTTATCTCATCAACGCTAATGCGACCGCCGGTGCTCGCCACGCGATTAATCGCCGACAAAAAGCTGTTGCTACGATAACGCGAGTAACGTGCTTCCAGTTGTTGAACATCAGCAATGACCGCCTTTGCTACCCGTTCGGCCTTCAGGCCTGTTTTGGCAAAAAGCTGGATTTCGCAAGGGGAGCCCATCGCTTGAAAAGCATAGCGATAATAACTTGGATTTTTCAGAGTGGGACTCGCTAAGGTAA
>CAIKYI010000719.1 GCA_903831545.1 uncultured Methylobacter sp.
ACGGGCGATTGTGCTGGGCAGTTTGTTGCCGCCCACTGAGGATGCCGAAAAAGACCTGGAAATCTACGAACAACTAATGGCCTTTGATAAAGGTGGTTTGGCACGGAGAGCCTTGGCAAATAATGCCTTTAAACCGAAAGAGATTGCACAAACCCTGGAACTGAATAATCCCTGGGATTATTTTGCTTACACCCTTAAAACGGATGACCTGACAATGGAAGCCGTTGATACTTGGCGAACACCGTTTGACAGTGATGAGCGCGGTATCACTATTCGCTGGCAACGTGACTTGAGTGACGAAGAAAAGCTGCCTTTGTATCGGCAAATGCTGGAGACCTTACCCAATTACGAGTCTCGTGCCGCTTTGTGCAAACGCCCGGAAGAGCTGGATCAAACCGCTTTATATGCACCGGTTTGGGCGGCAGTCAATAGCCATTATCAGCACTTGGGCATTAACGCGCATTCCCATCAAGAACTGGTTGAACAGCTGGGCATACTGCGTTTCGGACATCGACCCAAAGTCGGCGATACCTTTAGCGGCGGTGGTTCGATACCCTTTGAAGCCGCGCGCTTGGGCTGTGATGTCTATGCTTCGGATTTAAACCCCATTGCCTGTATGCTGACATGGGGCGCGTTGAACATCATCGGCGCGTCACCGGAAAAACGTGCAGAAATTGAAGAAGCACAACGGGAAGTCGCGGCGGCGGTGGATGCGGAAATTACTGAGCTAGGCATAGAACATGACAGCAAAGGCAATCGCGCCAAGGCCTATTTGTATTGTCTGGAAACTCGCTGTCCAGAAACTGGCTGGATGGTGCCATTGTCGCCAAGTTGGGTGATTTCTAAAACTCTCAATCTGGTCGCGAAACTCGTTCCTGATTATCAGCATAAACGCTTTGATATTAATATCGTCAGTGGCGTCTCTGCTGAGGATATGAGAAACGCTGAACTGGGTACGATTCGCGACGGTAAATTACTTTATACGCTGGACGGAAAAACTCATCAATACCCAATCAAAACTTTACGAGGCGATTATAAAGATGCTAATGGCAGCACAGCCAACCGCTTACGCCATTGGGAACAACAAGATTTCAAACCACGTCCGGACGATATTTTTCAAGAGCGTTTGTATTGTATTCAGTGGATTCGTAAAGACACTTTAAATGCGCCACGCAACGAAACCTTTTTTACCGGAGTCACAGTTGAAGATTTAAATCGTGAAAAAAAAGTAGAAAAAATTGTTTTCGATAACTTGATTAATTGGCAGTTGGAAGGATTTGTTCCGGATATGGCGATTGAGCCAGGCGATAAAACTGATGAGCCTATCCGTACACGCGGCTGGACTTATTGGCATCATTTGTTTACGCCCCGCAACATGCTCATAATGGCACAGCACCTAAGGGAAATAAATAAAATACAAACAAATGTTACTGGATTTCTTAGATTAGATTTCTTATCTAAGGCTCACAGAATGTCTCGTCTATCGAGGATTAACACAAACCCAGGGCCGGGGCGGTTACCAAAATTACACGAAATATTTGATAATCAGGCCTTAAATTGTCACTACAACTATGGTTCAAGGGCTTTTGTTTATTACGACGATGATATTGCTTTTTCAAAGTTTCCATCAATTAGTCCAAGTA
>CAIKYI010000720.1 GCA_903831545.1 uncultured Methylobacter sp.
GCCGGTGTCGACCGTGCCATAGAAATTGTTGATCAGGCCATAGAGGCTTTTGGTGCACCCATTTATGTGCGTCACGAAGTTGTTCATAACCGCACAGTGGTTGATGGACTTAAAGAAAAAGGTGCCATTTTTATAGAAGATTTAACCGACGTACCGGTTGGTTCTTATTTGATATTTAGTGCTCACGGAGTTTCCAAACAAGTACAAAAGGAAGCTAAAGAACGCGATTTAACGGTTTTTGACGCTACTTGCCCCTTGGTTACCAAAGTCCATCTGCAGGTCGCCAAACATGCCAAAGAAGATCGTGAAGTCATCTTGATTGGCCATGCCGGACATCCTGAAGTTGAAGGCACAATGGGACAATATGAACGCTGTACTGACAATGGCGGTATCTATTTGGTAGAAACCCCTGAAGATGTTAAAAATCTGGTAGTAAAAAAATCTGATGATTTGGCTTATGTTACGCAAACCACCTTGTCGATGACGGATACCAAAATCATGGTGGATGCTTTAAGAGCACGCTTTTCGGGTATACAGGAACAGAAAAAAGACGACATTTGCTATGCCACCCAAAATCGCCAGGATGCGGTTTATGAATTGGCTAAAACCGCTGACATTATTCTTGTCGTTGGCTCACCAAACAGTTCTAACTCCAATCGTTTGCGCGAAATTGCAGAACAGTTGGGTAAGCAGTCTTACCTGATTGACACGGCGAAGGATATGCAAAAGAGTTGGTTCGATAATGTTGCTGTAGTTGGCGTTACAGCAGGGGCGTCGGCTCCGGAAGTACTGGTGCAGGAAGTTATTGATCAGTTAAAACAATGGGGTGGTCAATCTGCTGTTGAGATTCAAGGCATAGAAGAAAAAGTAGTCTTTTCTTTGCCCAGGGAATTGAAAAAACACATCAAATAAGTTTCTTAGCTATTCAACATCGAAAATAGAACGCCACAGACTCACTGATTTATATTTGATAAGTCATAATTTGTGGCGGCTAGACACACCAGATAGTTAACATTATTTTTTAACTCTAAAGATGACTATTATATTTACCGCATTGGATTTTGTCGCTCAAGCCAAACATAATATTGTTGAAATTGGCTTGGATGCAGCCAAAAAATCATTAGCTACAAGCATTGTTTTGGATGTCAGGGAACCTTCGGAATATGCTGCAGGTCATTTACCTGGTGCATTCAACATCCCTCGCGGGGTATTGGAATTTAGAATAGGAGCTCATCCTGATTTTCAGGATAAACAGGAGGCTCTTATTATCGTTTATTGCCAATCAGGAGGCCGTTCGGCCTTAGCGACAGAAGCCTTAAACAAAATGGGTTACACCAATGCCGTGAGCATGATGGGGGGATTTAAGGCCTGGACAGAAAATGGGTATGAAGTAGTCTAGTGTCTGAACTTGAAGTTATCCGTCTCGATAAATGGTTATGGACAGCGCGTTTTTTTAAAACGCGCAACTTGGCTGCTGAAGCTATTTCCGGTGGCAAGGTTCATGTTAACGACCAGCGAACCAAGCCGGGTAAAGAAGTTAAAGTTGGTGCGGTACTTTCGATCAGTAAAGACAATTGTCGATGGGAAGTTAGGATTATCGCTATTAATGGTCAGAGACGCAGCGCTAAAGAAGCTGTTCTGCTTTATGAGGAAAGCGCGGACAGTCTTGCCAAGCGCGAGCTGCAAATTTTACAAAACCGGGAGCAGCGAGAGTTGTTTGATTTTAGCGGCAGAGACCATAAACCTAATAAAAAAGAAAGGCGTATGATCCACCAGTTTAAACAGGGCTAGTTACAAACAGGTGGGTGGTTTGGGTAAACCAGCTAATTTGCACGCATATTTCAAAGGACCGTCTGGAAATAATTTATGTAAATAACGACTGTTGCCTTTCGTTTCGCCAAACTCTCTGGCAATGGCTTTGGTAAAAACCCGTGCATTGGGTAAATGTTTAAATTGTAGATAATAATGTCTAATAAAGAAGATGATTTCCCAGTGGGCATCGCTTAGGCTGATATTGTTTGCTAACGCCAGTTGCTCGGCGACAGTTTCGCTCCAATCAGCCTGATTTACTAAAAAGCCTTGATCCGTGGTTTGCAGGCATACATTTTGTACTGTCACGACCATGACTGGATAACAGGGTTTTTAACGGTTAACTCAACCAATCCTGCATAATCAATTATCTGAAAGCCTTTAACCAGCTCTTTTGATGCTATACCACGCACAGCAAGGTCTTTTGACAATACATGAATACTGTTAGAGCTTAGCAGTTCGGTTAACCTTGTGCTGATAGCACTGTTCTGCAAGGCATGCAAAACAGCATTTTCAAGAAATACAATATCATCGCCCGAATCAAGACGCTCAAAAATTGCAGAATCAATAGGTGACTGAAAAATAAGATGTAGCACAGTTAATGACTATCAGTGAGTTTAAGCCCAATAATTCCTGCAATGACCAGCGTAATCGATAATAAGCGATACAAGTCAGCGGATTCTTTAAATAAAATGATGCCAAGCGCGGCCACGCCAACTGCGCCCATACCGGTCCAGACGGCATAGGCTGTTCCCAGCGGTAAGGTTTTAATGGCCAGTACCAATAAATAAAAACTGACCCCGCCTGATATCATAGTGAGGATACTGGGCCATAATTTTGTAAAACCTTGATTGTATTTAAGGCTTAAAGCAAATGCAATTTCTGCAAGTCCTGCAGAAAATAATAGAAACCACGCCACGTAAACCCCTTTTCTTTGTACTTGGATGTAAGATATCCTACAATAGCATAAATTTTACAGCATTTAAAAACAGTCCGTTATCACCAATGAGAGATGAAGCATCTTTTTCAATCCAAAATCCTAAAGAAATAAACCGTCATTTATTATTGCTGTTTAAAAAAAAATGCCTTATCAGTGCCCGTTTTGGGGCAAATAATGAGTCTTATATCACCACGCTACTCGGTGTTGATGAAGCAAAGAATACGGTGATTTTAGACTACGGTCCCAAGGAAGATTTGAATCAGCACTTGCTTAGTGCCGGCAAGATCACTTTCGATACTGAATATAACGGTATTAAGGTTTCATTTGCAGGTTCCGCGTTAAAGAAAATTGTTCATAAAGGTGATCCGGCATTTAGTATGTCAGTGCCCAAATCGCTTTATTGGATGCAGCGTAGGGAATACTACAGGGTAAAATCTCCGCTTTCAAAACCCAGTTATTGTCAGTTAGTCGTTGAAGGCAGGCCACAGGTTAATCTTTCCTTATACGATTTAAGCCTTACGGGTTTTTCCATGCTTAATGTTTCTAAAGGGGTTTCAGAGTTAATGATCCCAGGAAAAACATTTGATCAGTGCAAGCTTATTCTGTCAGAAACTGGCGAGACTCAAATTCAATTTGAAATTTGTAACAAGTACATAATTAACCCTGATAAATTGCAAAAAATTCAAAAAATAGGTTGCAAGTTTATCAAGTTAAATCGTCCGGCAGAGGAACTTGTTCAGCGATATATGCAACAGATTCAACGAGAAAACTTACAGAAAGAGTAATAGCTCATTTTTTAACGGGCAAGCATATAAAATAAGGTGGGCAAAAAATAGTCTCCCTAATAAAAATGAAACATTTTTTATAATTCAAAGGCTATGACTTCTCTATCAGTATCCATACAACCCAAAATAATCACCGTTACCCAGCTTAATCGGGCTACCAGTCAAGTGTTGGCAGAGCATTTTTTTTCTGTTCTGGTTGAGGGGGAGGTGTCCAATTTGAGTGTTCCGTCATCGGGACATATCTATTTTTCGCTTAAGGATGCGAATGCGCAAGTGCGCTGTGCGATGTTTCGTACTCGTCAGTCAAGGTTGACGTTTAAACCTGAAAATGGCAAACAGGTTATCGTTAAGGCGCAAGTCAGTTTGTATGAACCCAGGGGTGACTACCAACTTATCGTCGAGTCCATTGAAGAAGCAGGGGACGGGTTGTTGCGTAGGCAGTTTGATGCGTTAAAGCTTAAACTGTCCGAACAGGGGTTGTTCGATGCCGTGCATAAACAAAGTCTGCCCACGCTGCCGGGAACAATAGGTGTTATCACTTCGCCTACGGGTGCCGCTATCAGGGACATACTGACGGTATTACGAAGACGTTTTGCTGCAATACCGGTTATTATTTATCCGGTCGCAGTGCAGGGGGAAAACGCAAAAAGTGATATTGTCAGCGCGATAGGCATAGCCAATCGAGATCAGCAATGTGATGTTATTATTCTTGGTCGGGGAGGGGGCTCTCTGGAAGATCTTTGGACATTTAACGAAGAGATAGTTGCCAGAGCCATATTTGCGAGCAAAATCCCTGTCATTTCTGCCGTCGGTCATGAAACTGATTTTACCATTGCCGATTTTGTCGCCGATTTGCGCGCGGCGACACCGTCAGCGGCCGCAGAGCATGCAAGTCCGGATCAACAGCAATGGTTGTCCCGATTCATCTATCTGGAGTCCCGACTGCAACAGCAACAGCAAAGCAAATTAAATTACAAGCAACAGACCCTGGATTGGTTGACTCTGCGCCTGCAACAGCAAAATCCGAGTCAAAAGTTGACGCGCAACCTGCAACGTATGGATGAACTTGAGACCAGGCTCAAGTTGGCCATGCATACGCAATTTCGTCATAGGTCTGCCATGATTGAGGAAAAGTCCGCAAAATTATGGCAGCATAATCCGCTCATAAGTATTAACAGTCATAAGCAGCGGCAAGATTATTTGAGTCAGCGTCTGCTTTCCTACACCACAAATAAAGTTGAGCTGCTTAAACAGCGTTTGCTCAACTCCAGCCAGACCTTGCATGCGGTTAGTCCCCTGGCTACCTTGAGCCGTGGTTATGCACTGACATTTCAGGCTTCTTCTGGAAAAATAATACGTTCTACCGAGCAACTTAAGCCTGGCGATTTTGTTGAAACCCGTCTGGCTCAGGGCCGGTTTGGTAGTCAGATTACAACTATCGAGCATTAACTTTTTTTAGTTTTCATGTTTTGGATTTGTTCTGCCAATCCAATTGAAAAACCTGACTACACTGTCTTTTGTTTTAAAACTTCAACCTTTTGTAATGTTCCGGTTTTTATTTCTGATCCATTCACTCCATGAGCCGGCGTATAGTTTGGAGCCGGTTAAACCAGCGTGTTCCATTGCAAGCATATTATGGCAGGCGGTAACGCCGGAACCGCAATAATGAACAACCTGTTCAGGTGCTGTCGTGCCGAGTAATCGCCTAAAGTCTTCACGCAATTGCGTCGCAGGCAAAAACAAGCCATTGACAGCCAGATTTAATTGAAAAGCTCTGTTTAAGGCATAAGGAATATGACCTGCAACCGGATCGATCGGTTCCTGTTCGCCGCGATAACGTTCCGGCGTTCTGGCATCAAGCAGACAAATGGATTTTTGAGCCAGGTTGTTTTGAACTTGGGTTGCTGTGAGCCAAGAGCTTTCGTTTAAATAGGGTCTGAATGTCACTGGTGAAATCGTGGGTAACACTGTGGTGCAGGGCAAGCCACGCTTTAGCCAATGTTTGATGCCGCCATCCAATACGGCAACCTTGTCATGCCCCATGCAGCGTAACAACCACCAGAGTCTGCCCGCAAAAGCGCCGCCTGCGTCGTCATAAGCGATAACCTGAGTTTTATTGGTTATACCCCAGTTGCCGAGTTTCTTTGCCAACAAACTAAAAATTGGTAAGGGATGACGGCCGGTACAATCGGTGATTCTCGAGGACAGATCCTTGTCCAGATGAGCATAGCGGGCATTGGGAATGTGTCCAAAGCGATAGGCTTGGCTGCCCATGTTGGTGTCTGCCAAAGAAAAACGGCAGTCAATTATGATCCAATCGGGATTAGTAAGTTGTTGTTGAAGTGATTCTGCGGAAATGAGCGTGGTGTATGACATGTTTTTATACCGTTAAAATGATTTTGCCGATGTGCTGGCTGCTTTCCATAAGTTGATGGGCTTTTGCGGCATCTCTTAGCGCAAAAGTTGAATGAATAACCGGTTTTATTTTACCGGATGCCAATAAAGGCCAGACGTTGTCTTTTAAACGTTGGGCGATTGCCGCTTTAAAAATGTCGTCGCGGGCTCGTAAGGTGGAACCGGTAATAGTGAGTCGTTTAAGCATGACCGGTAATAAGTTCAGTTCAGTTTTTGGGCCGTTTTGAAGGGCAATTTGTACCAGGCGGCCATCGTCTGCCAGGCAATTCAGGTTGCGAGGGAAATAGTCACCACCAATCATGTCCAGAATGACATCGACGCCTTTATTGTCGGTAAGTGCTTTAATTTCTTCGACAAAATCCAGCTCCAAATAATTAAGGGCGGTATCGGCTCCTAATTCTTCGCAAAACTGACATTTAACTGCTGAACCGGCCGTGACAATAACCTTTGTCTTAAAGGCTTTGCCCAGTTGTATCGCGGTTGTGCCTATACCGCTGCTGCCGCCATGTACCAGTAATGTTTCGCCGGGTTGTAAATGTGCCCGATCAAAAATATTGTTCCACACGGTAAAAAAAGTTTCCGGGAGGGCTGCAGCCTGGGTGAAGGAAAAGCTTTCAGGGATAGGTAAGCATAGCATTGCCGATGCGAGGCAATATTCTGCATAGCCACCCCCGGTAACCAGGGCGCAGACCTTGTCGCCGATAAATAAATGATGGATTTGTTCGCCTAAAGCAATGATCGTTCCTGATACTTCAAGGCCCGGAAGATCAGATGCGCCTTTTGGTGGCGGGTAAAGTCCTTTGCGTTGCATGACATCAGGTCGATTGACTCCGGCAGCGGAAACTTTAATCAGTACCTGGTGTGCAGAGGGAGTTGGGAGGGCGCGTTTAACTGGCTTTAAAACGCCATATTCAATTTCAATGGCCAGCATTTGTTTAGGGTGTGCCATATTCACAATATCGTCAATAAGCTGAGTTGCGGTTATTATATGCTGCAGTGATTTTTATAAACAATGTATGGGCAGGATAAAACTGATGATTCGTGCAGGTATTGTGGGTGGTACCGGGTATACCGGGGTTGAGTTATTGCGGATTTTGGCATTACATACGGAAGTTGAGGTGTCGGTTGTAACTTCTCGCACAGATGCCGGGCTTAGAGTGGATACGCTATATCCCAGTTTGCGTGGCTATATCAATGTGCTGTTTAGTTTACCTGAATTGGACATTTTATCAGAATGTGATGTGGTCTTTTTTGCGACACCTAATGGTACGGCGATGTTGATGGCTGAACAGTTGCTCGCGCGTGGTGTAAAAGTGATTGATTTGTCAGCAGATTTCAGAATAAAAGACGCCAATGTTTGGAGTCGGTGGTATGGCATGGAACACGCGTGCCCTGATTTAATCGCTGAGGCTGTATATGGTTTACCGGAATTGAACCGTGAAGCGATTAGACAGAGTAATTTAATCGCTTGCCCCGGATGTTATCCAACAGCAGTTCAATTAGGCTTTTTACCGTTACTTGAAAATAATTTGGTCGATGTTAAGCATCTGATTGCCGACGTTAAGTCTGGTGTCAGCGGGGCAGGGCGTAAAGCGGAATTGGCAACGTTAATGAGTGAAACCGGAGAAAGTTTTAAAGCTTATGCAGTTGGTGGTCATCGACATTTGCCGGAAATTACCCAAGGTCTTGAACTTGTTGCCGGAAAATCGGTAGGATTGACTTTTGTGCCGCATTTAACACCGATGATTCGTGGTATACACGCTACGTTATATGGTCAGGTGCAAGGAAACCTGGAAGCAGTGCAAACCTTATATGAACAAAAATATGCCAACGAAACATTTGTGGATATTTTACCGCAAGGTTCGCATCCGGATACTCGCAATGTGAGAGGCAGTAATAATTGCCAAATATCCCTGCATCAACCACAAGGCGGTAAAACAATTGTGATCTTATCGGTGATTGATAATTTGGTTAAGGGGGCGGCGGGGCAGGCGGTGCAAAATATGAATTTAATGTTTGGGCTTAAAGAAGACCTGGGATTGAAGACGATTGCTCTTTATCCATAATTCTTGACTGGAAAGGCAGGTTTAATCATAATATCTAACAATTCAATTATTAAAGTATTAAATATATGTCTAATCCGATAGTTTTTACTGACAGCGCAGCTTCTAAAGTGGGTGAGTTAATAGCCGAGGAAGGTAACGATAATCTCAAGTTGAGAGTTTATGTTTCTGGTGGCGGTTGCTCAGGGTTTCAATATGGTTTTACATTTGACGAAGAAGTTAATGAAGATGATACCCGTGTTGAAAACGGCGGTGTTACGGTATTGATTGATTCCATGAGTATTCAGTATTTGACCGGTGCTGAAATCGATTATAAAGAAGATTTGTCCGGCGCCCAGTTTGTGATTCGCAATCCTAATGCTACTACGACTTGTGGTTGTGGTTCTTCTTTTTCAGCGTAGTTAATCTAACGTATTTTCGTTATCACG
The DNA here is from genome assembly GCA_903831545.1 of uncultured Methylobacter sp. Classification (GTDB taxonomy): domain Bacteria; phylum Pseudomonadota; class Gammaproteobacteria; order Methylococcales; family Methylomonadaceae; genus Methylobacter_A. The sequence goes on from CAIKYI010000720.1 coordinate 8,441, forward strand.
GGCGGCAAGCTTGTTGCCCGGATAAATCCCACCTAAAATAACAGCGTTATTAGCCCCTGTTACTTCTTTGAGATTGCCAGGCAGGTTATTTATTGTTTGTCTGGCTAACCATGCAAAAGCCATCGCTTCAACATGATCGGGATGCGCGCCATATTTTTCTGTTGATTCAACAGGGCAATCCAGGTTTTTACCGATAAGTTCGCTTAATAATTCATTGTGTACACCGCCCCCGCAAAGCAATATTCTTTCGGAAGCAGGCGCGTGTTTTTTGATGGCATCGCAAATGGTTGTTGCCGTTAAAGAGCATAAAGTGGCTTGGATGTCTTCGGCTTTATAACTGAAGGCGTCAAAATATTGATAAATCCACGGAAGTGAAAAGTACTCTTTACCGGTACTTTTGGGTGGGGGGGTCTTGAAATAATAATCTTGTTTTAAAAGCGCCACCAAGTCATGGTTAATTGTACCGGTTTTAGCCCAATTACCATTTTTATCATACGATAAGTTTTGGTGTAGCTTAATCCATAAATCCATTAAGGTGTTGCCGGGACCAGTATCAAAGCCTGTGACTGTTGCCGATTGATCTTTTGGTAGTACGGTAATATTGGCGATACCACCGATATTGACGATGCAGCGATGCTCATTCGGTGTTTGGAATATTGCCTTATGAAAAGCCGGAACTAACGGTGCTCCCTGGCCTTTGGCGGCAATGTCCCTCCGCCTGAAATCAGCTACGGTAGTAATGCCTGTTTGTTCGGAGATGACATTGGGGTCACCAATTTGAAGGGAAAAAGGGAGGATTATGTCAGGCGCGTGGTAAACCGTAAGTCCATGGCTGCCAATGGCCTTTATTGAAGACCAAGGGGTATTGGATTTGGTAAGCAGGTTCTTTACAGTATCAGCAAATAAATGGCCAAGTCTTGTATCGATTGAGCCGTAGTCTTTGAGCGAGATTGATGCTTCCGGTTTGCTAAGTCGTTGTAAGGTGCTTTGAAGGTCGCTTTGTAGAGGAAGATATTCAAATTCGACAAGCTGTATTTTATCATCTGTAAAATTAACCAGCGCCGCATCGATGCCATCAAGACTGGTTCCAGACATTAGTCCAATATAAAGTTCTGGCATGGCTTAACTTAACTTAATCGAAATGAAGTTGTTGCAGGGTTGCGGGAGGTGTAATGCTCGGGGCATTTGTCGAGTGATTTTTTGCATATAAGCTTTTGGCTTTAACCTGATTAAGCTGGGCAAAAAATGGTTGGGTTTGGGAGTTGAAGTCGGCCAGTAAGTTTTCGCTGATAGGCATGGAGTGCGGGATTTTGACCGAGTCAGGGTCACGATAGAGTCCGTCTACATGAAATTCATAATGCAAGTGAGGTCCGGTTGCCAAACCAGATTGCCCGACATAGCCGATTACATCGCCTTGTTTTACATGATTGCCCACATTTAGGCCTTTTCTGAAATCAGACATGTGCGCATAAAGTGTTTCATAGTGATCATTATGCTGAATAATTACGACTTGCCCATAAGCGCCTTTGTTTCCACTGAAGCTGACAATTCCATCTCCGGTTGTTTTTACAGGTGTGCCAATTCTTGCGGCATAATCAATGCCTTTATGAGCACGAATTCTGTTAAGAATGGGATGCATTCGGTGCATGTCAAAAGGGGAGCTGATCTTTGCGAAGTCAACGGGGGTGGATAAAAAGGCTCTTTGCATGGATTGCCCGTCAGGGGTGTAATAGCTTGCGACTCCAGATTCATTAATATAGCGGACGGCAGAGTAAACTGAGCCTTGGTTAATAAATTCGGCAGCAATTATTTGGTCGCTATCAGTCTCGTTGCCATCAATTATTTTCTTGTCATAAACAATTGTGAATTGATCTCCTGGGCGGAGATTGGTCGCAAAATCAATGTCCCATGCAAAAACATCAGTCAGTTGCAGAATAAGTTCCTTGGATAAGCCTGCTTCAAGCCCATCCAGAAATAAGGAAGTTTCTATGGAAACATGAGCTGTGTTGATTTTTGTAGTTTGAGTATGTTCAATAAGTAAAGGTCGTAATGTTTTGTCATTATTTGTTTGGATCAGGTCCGCCGATTTAGCTTTGTCCATAACTAGAGCGGTAGGGAATTTTTGCTGGTTGTTTTTATTGTTAAAGCTTTTTTCAGATTCAAATGATTTTGAAGAAAGGACGGTATGCTTTCTGATATTGGCATCAGATATATTTGAGGGTGTTTGGTGTTTGGTATTGGTCTTATTATTGATTTGTTTTATGTTTTTTTGATTATTAGAAATGTTTTTTACATTTTTTGTCGATGATTTAGTCGTTGAAACGGATAACTGTTTAGTTTGAGGTTGTTTGGATTTGTTTTGTTTGCTTAAGGGAGTACTGACTTTTTTGTCGATCGCTTTCGTCGTTGTTACAGTAGATTTTTTGTCAATGATTTTGGTTTTAGCTATGGATTCAGAGTGAGGTTTAAGTTTAGATTTGGTTGTCTTTGAATTAAGTGAGGGTGTAGTAGTTGAGTGTGAATTTGTCTTGGGTGCTAATTTTTTCTGTGAGTGACTTGTTGCTGGAAAGACCAGGCTAATTCCAAGGAGTAGATATGGGTAGATTCTTTTTTTCACTAGGCTATGCAAGTAATTGAAAATTAAATAAATCAGAAGGATTATGATAAATTTATTATAGTATTTTAAGCGGTTTTAGATGTTTTTACCAATGTTTAGCTTCATATTAAAGTTTTTATTCAACGGAGCTGATGATTAATTCTATAATGGATTTTTGTAAGTCATAAATTTGGAGAAAGAAATTGCAAGATGATGTATTAGAGCAGCTTATGAGAGGGGCGGATGAGGTTTTAGTAAAGCAGGAATTAATTAAAAAGTTGGAAGAGGGGCGTCCACTTCGAATTAAAGCGGGGTTTGATCCAACAGCACCTGATTTGCATTTGGGGCACACGGTTCTAATTAACAAATTAAAGCAATTCCAGGATTTAGGGCATGAGGTCATGTTTCTGATTGGTGATTTTACTGGCATGATAGGTGATCCAACAGGAAAAAATGTCACGCGTAAACCATTGACTCGAGATGAGGTTGTTGAAAATGCCAAAACTTACGAAGAGCAGATATTTAAAATCCTGGACCCGGCTAAAACAAAGGTAATGTTTAATTCAAGTTGGATGAATGCCATGTCGCCGGCAGACTTGATTCAATTGGCGGCAAAGCATACTGTGGCCAGAATGTTGGAGCGCGATGATTTTAGTAAACGGTTTAAAGGTGGGCAGCCGATTGCGATACACGAGTTTTTGTATCCCTTGATTCAAGGATATGATTCCGTAGCGATGAAGTCTGATGTTGAATTGGGTGGCACGGATCAAAAATTCAACTTATTGGTTGGGCGGCAATTGCAAGAGTCTTTCGGGCAAAAACCTCAAGTTGTAATAACGATGCCAATATTGGAGGGGTTGGATGGCGTTCAGAAAATGTCGAAGTCGCTAAATAACTATGTAGGCATAGCAGATTCTGCTGATGATATGTTTGGTAAATTAATGTCAATTTCTGATAATTTA
>CAIKYI010000721.1 GCA_903831545.1 uncultured Methylobacter sp.
CACTGATGCCGACGGCGTCATGGGCATTTACCATTCAACCTCTGAAAGGATGTTGATTAAAGAACGTATCAGTCAAACTTTACCCACTGCATCGGTTTTGTCACCAAGAGCCAATACTTTGCTACTGGAATCGGTTGACGGAAAAATGCATCTTTGGCATGTTGACAACGAACATCCCGAAGTTTCAATCAAATCGTTATGGCAGGAAGTCTGGTACGAAAGCTATCCAAAGCCTTCTTATATCTGGCAATCGTCGGCAGCAAACAACGATTTTGAGCCTAAATACAGCTTGACGCCGTTAGTTTTCGGCACCTTGAAAGCGGCGTTTTATGCAATGTTGGTGGCTATGCCGCTGGCGTTGATGGGCGCTATTTATACCGCGTACTTTATGGCACCGGCAATGCGCCAGTACGTAAAACCGTCCATTGAAATCATGGGCGCGTTACCGACGGTTATTTTAGGCTTTCTTGCCGGTCTGTGGCTGGCGCCCTTTATGGAAGAGCATTTGGCCGGGCTGTTTGCCATGCTGATGATTATTCCGGTGGGGGTCATGCTGTTTGCCTATGCCTGGCAATATATACCCAAGTCCATGAGTGACAATATCGCAGAAGGTTGGGATGCTGCCATTTTAATTCCGGTCATTTTAATCAGCGGCTGGTTTGCGTTTAAGATCAGCGTACCGTTAGAAACGTTTTTGTTTCACGGCACCCTGCGCGACTGGTTTAAATCCGAATTAGGCATAGGCTATGATCAGCGTAATGCCATGGTGGTGGGTGTGGCTATGGGCTTTGCGGTAATTCCGACCATTTTTTCAATTGCCGAAGACGCTATTTTCAGTGTTCCCAAGCATTTGACCGTGGGTTCACTGGCGTTGGGTGCTACAACCTGGCAAACCATGACCCGCGTGGTGTTACTGACGGCCAGTCCCGGTATTTTTTCTGCGGTGATGATCGGTTTCGGTCGCGCTGTTGGCGAGACTATGATTGTGTTAATGGCCACAGGCAATACACCGGTGATGGATTTAAGCGTATTCCAGGGCTTGCGTACTCTGGCGGCCAATATTGCGGTAGAAATGCCCGAATCGGAAGTCGACAGCACGCATTATCGGGTGTTGTTTTTATCGGCGTTGGTATTGTTTACCTTCACCTTTGTTTTTAACACGCTAGCCGAAGTTATTCGTCAGCGCTTACGTGAAAGATATAGTTCATTATGAGCAAGCCTAATATGATTAAACTATGGTTTAAAAGCGGTTCGCCCTGGATCTGGCTTAATGCGGCGGCCGTCAGCACCTGTCTGATTATGGTGATCGCCGTACTCGGATTGGTTGTGGTTCGTGGCGTTGGACATTTCTGGCCTTCCCAGGTTGTTCAACTCACCTATCAGGAGCCCGATGGAAAAATCCAAACCATTATCGGCGAGCATGTCGATACCAGTATCACCCCTGCAGCAATGGCCAAATCAACCGGTCATGTCATGGCTGATGACGAAGATACGCTGGTGCAATACCTGATGAAAACAGGCAACCGCGATATTACCGGCACCGATTTTCGCTGGATATTGGAGCGTAATGTCAAACAGCAACAAATACCTGCTGACATGATGGTTATTGAGCGCCGGGAATGGGGTAATTTTTACGGCCAGCTGGTTGCAGTCAAAGAAAACGGCAAGCTTGTCGCGGAAGGTGCGCAAGCCTGGCCCGTTGCCCAAACCAAGATTGACGAGGCTTTAGACGTTTTTAAGGAAATAGCGCATCTGGAAAAAAAGGAAGTCGGCGCAATCAATTACAGTCTGGATCAATTACGCCTGGAACAAAAAAGATTGCAGTTGAAAAACCGTTGGGACGCCGCAGCTGAGCAACGTATTGCGGCAGAAAAAGCTGAATTGGAAATTGAATACAAAAAACATCAAGCCCAATTAAGTGAGTTATATAAAAAAATAAGAAGTGATAGTCTGGTTGCCAAAACCGAAAACGGTACCGAGCTGGAAATTCCGCTGGCTAAAATCGTCAGAATCTTTCAGCCAAACACCATGAGTGTGGTTGAGAAAATCGGTCATTACTGCGTCAAAATAGTTGAATTTTTAGCCGATGATCCGCGTGAAGCCAACACCGAAGGCGGGATTTTTCCGGCTATTTTCGGTACGGTGATGATGGTGATGATGATGTCGGTTATCGTAACGCCTTTTGGCGTGATTGCTGCGGTTTATATGCGCGAATATGCAAAACAGGGTTTTATTACCCGCTTGATCAGAATTGCGGTTAATAATCTGGCGGGCGTACCGTCAATTGTTTACGGCGTGTTCGGTTTGGGTTTTTTTGTTTATATTCTGGGCGGCAATATCGATCAGCTGTTTTTTCCGGAAGCATCCCCGGCACCGGTTTATGGCACGCCCGGCTTGTTGTGGGCTTCAATTACCCTGGCTTTATTGACTCTGCCGGTGGTGATTGTGTCAACCGAAGAAGGTTTGGCGCGTATTCCCAGTTCGATACGTGAAGGCAGTCTGGCGCTGGGCGCTACCAAACTGGAAACCCTCTGGTTAACGGTTTTGCCGATGGCCAGTCCAGCGATGATGACCGGACTTATTTTAGCGGTGGCAAGGGCTGCAGGCGAGGTAGCTCCTTTAATGCTGGTCGGTGTGGTTAAATTGGCGCCAACCTTGCCGCTGGACGGCAATTATCCATTTTTGCATTTGGACAGAAAGTTTATGCATTTAGGATTTCATATTTACGACGTTGGTTTTCAAAGCCCTAATGTCGAGGCCGCGAGACCCTTGGTTTACGCAACAGCATTATTATTGGTTTTGGTCATTGTCGGTCTAAACCTGGCTGCAATCATCATTAGAAATAATTTGCGGGAAAAATACCGCGCACTGGAAGGATAAAAAAATGTCAGCACAACAAGTACGTACCCATTCGATAGATATGAGTTCAGTTTTACGCGCGCCACAAGATACCGGTGTAAATGAAACCTGCATCAAGGTAGAAAACCTAAACCTGTTCTACGGTACCAAACAGGCCTTACATGACGTGTCCATGGACATGCCCAAGAAAAAAGTAACGGCCTATATCGGTCCCAGCGGTTGCGGTAAATCTACTTTATTGCGCTGTATTAACCGGATGAATGATCTGGTCGATAGCGTGACCATCGAAGGCAAAATTTTGCTGGATAATGAAAATATTTATGACAAGGCAGTCAATGTAGCGGCGTTGCGCAGACGTGTCGGCATGGTGTTTCAAAAACCGAATCCGTTTCCCAAATCAATCATTGAAAATGTAGCTTATGGCTTAAGAATTCAGGGCGTTAATGACAAACGGATTTTGGAAGAAACCGTTGAAAACGCGCTACGCGGCGCGGCACTTTGGGATGAAATGAAAGACCGTTTAAATGATAATGCACTTGGCATGTCTGGC
>CAIKYI010000722.1 GCA_903831545.1 uncultured Methylobacter sp.
ACGACCAAAAGGAATGTAAATACTAAGGTTTGCCATCCATGGCATCTGGATCCCGGCAATCCATGCCGGGATGACGAGTTGTGTAGATATCTATGCCCTGCGATGCAGTAAATTATGAAATTCCATAGTTAATTTTATACATTGCAAATATATAATTATCGGTATATTTTGCTAGATGAATAATTATCCTCAAATTACAAAAGTCCATGGTGGAGATTAATATGAAGTCTGATTTTTCAATACAAAATTCATTTAAGTCTACCGATTGCTGCCCAGAACAATTGCTAAGTGATCTTCAGCAACGCCAGGTTGAACTGGAGTTTAAGCTGATTGAACTGGAAAACCAGAACGAGCATCTTCAAAGCGTCCAAACCAAGCATGAAGAATCAAAAAGGTATTATGCTGATCTTTTTCATAACGCCCCAGTCGGCTATCTTACCCTTACCGATAAAGGACTGATTTCTGAAGTAAATATTGCCGCGACCAAACTATTTGGTATAGATCGTCAGAACTTGCTGTCCCGCCGTTTTGCGTCCCTGGTAACAGCACAAGATAGCGAGCGCTGGCATTTGTTTTACCGTGAAGTGAACAATCATAAACAGCAACGTAATATTGCTTTATCGTTAAAAGTATGTGGCAATACAGAAGTCAGTGTCCTGCTGGCCTGTTTACCCATAAATTCCATGTTGCGTATCACACTGAACCATGTAACAACGACAATCGTTGCTGATATGTCCCAGGTTAAAACGGCTAAAGATGACTTGGAAGATTTGGAGGCACTTAAGTTTATCCTCAATAACACACCAGTCTTGATAGGTTACTGGGATACACATTTAAAAAACCGGTTTAGCAACTCGTCTTATGCACGCTGGTTTAACAAAACGCCCCGGCAAATTAAAGGCAAGCATATTCGCCAAACGATAGGCGAACAGTTGTATTCCGAAAATTTACCCCACATGAATGCGGCTTTGCGTGGCGAACCGCAACAATTTGAACGCAACATACTATCGCCAGATTCAAATAAAACCATATACACTCAACTCAACTATTTGCCGCATATCATTAACCGGCAAGTGGTAGGCTTTTATGTACTGGGTATCGATATTACAGACAAGAACCAGTTGCATGAGACCTCGTTTCAAAAAAGGGCGATTTTTGAAAGCCTGAATCAAGGCATCTTCATAACCGATAAAAACAAAAATATTACTTATACTAACCAAGCTATCAGGCAATTAACCGGCTATTCTGCCGAAGAAATGCTGGGACAGTCCTATGCTCTTTTGCATGGCAAAAATACAAATCCGGAGCAAATTTTGCAGATGCGAGAGATGCTTAACCAGTGCAAAGCCTTTCAGGGTGAAGTCATCAATTACCGTAAAGATGGCTCTGAGTTTTGGAATGGACTTATCATTAGCCCTATTTTTGACACTCAGGGCAACTTGTCCCAGTTTGTTGGCTTTATAAATGACATCACTGAGCGCAAATACAAGGATAATCAGAACAAAGAGCATCTAGATCAACTGGCGCATGTGACTCGACTCGGACTGATGGGTGAACTAGCGTCAGGTATTGCCCATGAAGTAAACCAGCCCCTGACAGCAATTGCCACTTATGCACAAGTCAGTTTAAACCTGATTAAAAAAGAAAACCCTGATCTGTCAAAAATTGTTCAAATAGCCATTAAAACTCAGGAACAAGCATTGCGTGCAGGCCAGATCATTCATCGCATGAGGCGCTTATGCACGTCCAAGTCACAACAGCTATCAACAATTGCCATCAATGAGCTAATTAGCGATTGTGTCAACTTGTGTGCCGACCCGCTAACACAAAATAGCATAGCGATATCATTTGAGTTAGCAGAAAATCTACCTGATGTTAATGTTGATTATATTCAAATTGAACAGGTCATTATCAACCTGATTCGTAACAGTATTGATGCAATATTGGGCGTATCTGACAGTCACCCAGGAAAGATAATCGTTAAAAGTCATTTCACGGCCAATAATCAAATACAGGTTTCTGTAAAAGATAATGGCCCTGGCATTGAGAAGGGAGGGTGTAAAAAAATCCGTGTAACTGCCTCTAATAATTAAAATTAGGCATCCTGTCCTGATACATAATCATAAACTGATTAATAGCGGGTTTCCAATCTCGTAATGGCATGGACCATTTTTTTGAGG
>CAIKYI010000723.1 GCA_903831545.1 uncultured Methylobacter sp.
CTCGAACCGTGCGATTCGTACTCTATAACTCGAACCGCCCGTTACCTTGGAAAGTTGGCTTGGAAAGTATCTAACCAGCGCGGTGGGGCTTTGTCGTAGCGTTATAATATAACACCCTGCTGTGCCGCCAAAAGCTCGAACCATGAGGTCTAGAACTCCAGACCTAAGCGCGAATTCGCGCTTAGCCTAATCCACGCGCGGGGATCACGGCTGTATTTTCACGGTTGAGCCATTGAAGCTTGATAGACCAGAACCCTCCATATACTCAAGCAACCAAGGAGTCTCATCGCCCAAGTCAAGGTGTGTTGATTCTGTCATCATCCACTCAATATCATGAGGCTTGATCTCAACACCTCGCCAACCTAAACCGAAAATAAAGTCAATCCTCTTCTGATTCGGCAATGACCGGCCTATGGTGCGTGCTATAAAACCATGGAAAACACTCATCCGATGGTTAGAATCGTGCAGCCAATGCCGTTCTTCAACATTTGCAAACTGCCGTAGCCTGGGCATCTTGCAAAATAGGGCAAGGTGTTCATCGCCCATTGAAACACCGGCTTCGTGAAGCTTTTGCCAGACTAAAAAAATCTCCTCTTCAAGTTCGGCCTCAGTCAAATTATCTAACAGGCTAACGGCTTTCGGCTTTGATGCTTCGAGTTTTTCTACCCGATCTTTAATGTTCATTTCTGTACCACCATGAAAAATCACAATTTCAGGTCTATATCATCCGCAAAGACAATTTCATTTTTCTTAAAACCATATTCCAAACAATAACGCTCTTGTGTCACGGCATAATCCTCCCCGGCTACCCTGGGCAGATAGTGGACAAGGTAACTGTCCGGATTTTTGGCTTGCTCCAACTTCTCGATACGCTGTTTGATATTCATTTGATTAGGCTTCCAGGTCTGCAAAGCTTAAAAGGACGCGCTCATTTTGCTGACTCCAAGACCTCAATCCGCTTGATCAAATCATCAATCTCAACGATTTTCGATTGACTAGCCAATGCAGTTATTAATGCTGCGCCTACGTCAGGGGCTGTTTTTCCGCTCATTATGCTACGGATAATAACGCCGCCTTGTGCCGCAAGGCCGTCAACAACGGGCAAAGTTATCGGCTGTGCTTCTGCCTTCAACATTGGCACGCAACGGCTAAGCAAGCTGTTTGCCGCGCTTATATCGCCAGCTAAGGCCGAATCAATCAGCATTTGAATAATCTCAGGCATAGAGTCACTAATCGCCTTCCGGAGCATCAGTGGTGCGCTTTTGTTTTTCGGTCGGCCTTTCGGATTGCCAGATTTGCCGGGTGTGAATTTTGGTGATGGCATGTTGTTATGTCTCTGTTAAAACAGCATTATTAGAACATTATGCGCCTAAAGTTTAACGGTCTTCAGGCTTTCACCATTATCCAGCCGTATTGAGCAAACTCGTTTTTAAATTCCTGCCAATTTTCACCAAAGTAAAAAAATGTTTGCCCTTGCCGGGTTGCCATGACGGCATCGCCATTCTCGAACGCTATGCGGCCTTGGGTAAAACAAACGCTGTCACACATTTTCAATAAGCGGTGGAACCAGTTTGTGTCCGATGAGTTATTAGTCAAAACAATCCATTGCTGTGTGTCGGATTCTTGTAATTTTTTTATGAATAAATCAATGTCGGGCGTGGAATATGGGGGGTTTAGCCATACGTTGCCAGTCCAGTTATGAGCTAGACCGTTATCGTCCTGCGTGTGATAAGTCGTCGCCTGAACGATCTTTTGCGCGGTGTCAGATGATGCGGGATCAAGGTCTATGCTGCCCATGACGGAACGCGCCGATTCGATGTATTTTGAAGGTGTGTACCAATCGTTATTGCCTTCTGAGACGTGCCGCCTTCCAGAGTTTAACGCGTTGTAAGCTTCATTAATGGAGACCTCACCTGATAAGACCTGCCCTTTAATTTCAGGCGTGGCATCCTTCCAGACCTTATCCGCCATTGCCACTTTTCCGGTTGACCAGCCAAGTTCTGCGGCTATGGTGTCGCGTGTGTTATGTGTGCCTTTGTCAACTATTGACAAACCCACATGCTCGCCACCAAAATTAGTTTTTAAATTCTCCTTCCCAACCTCTAGCAATATCTCTTTCTTTGACTGCGTTAATTGATACTTCCAACCGTCCGAAAGATTGCGCCGACCGCTTTGGTTATCAAGCATCCACAATTTAGCCGCCAAGTTATCAGCGAAGTCGATGGCTACAGTTTTGAAAGGCAAACCATGCTGGGTGCAAATCTGGTGGCGGTGATGTCCGTCAACTAAAACGCCGTTGAAAACAACTAACGGC
>CAIKYI010000724.1 GCA_903831545.1 uncultured Methylobacter sp.
ATGTACCACAACATGTTGAGAATGCATATAATGATTATCTTCAAAGAAGATATGAGTTTTTGACATCATATGGACAAATCATTATTGCTGTATTAATCGCTTTAGTTCTAACAATTTTACTGTTAACAAAAACCCAGTTGCCTTAATGTAAAATAGCAAAACGTAAAAACTTTAATTAATTCTACTTTCAATAAATAAGCGCGTCATACTCGTCGGGAAGCAGGTATCCAGGGCCATGGATGGCTGATCCATGGTATCTGGATTTGTTGCGCGTAAAACGAGTCCGGCAAGTAATGCCGGAATGATGATCTTGGATAGTGTGATCAGGTAATCTGATAAATCATGATCACATGAAATAAAGCTTTGCGTGATGTACCTTCGTGGTACTGTTCTTTATGGGCTTTAAAAAACTTTAATAAAATATTACAGGAATATGGCATGAGAAAAACATTGATACTGTGGGTCGTTTTATTGACCGGTTGCACGGGAATTCCAGAGGGAATTACAGCCGTAGACGGTTTTGACGTCAATCGCTATCTGGGTACCTGGTATGAAGTCGCCAGACTTGATCATCGTTTTGAAAGAGGCCTGGAAAATATTTCTGCAACTTATACCTTGCGTGAAGATGGTGGCGTTGATGTGCTTAATAAAGGTTGGGATATTAAGGCCGGTGAATGGCATGAGGCACAAGGCAAGGCTTATTTTGTAGATCAGCCGGATAAGGGTATGCTTAAAGTGTCTTTTTTTGGCCCGTTTTATGGCGGCTATAATATTATTGAGCTGGATAAACAAGGATATTCTTATTCGATGATAGCCGGTCCGGATCGCTCGTATTTCTGGATATTATCCCGAACCAAACAGCTTCCCGAAGCAACCTTAAAGGCCTTGGTTGAGCATGCCAAAGCGTTGGGATTTGCCAGCGATGAGTTTATTTTTGCTCGGCATGATTAGTTGGATTTTAGTGATGATCATTTGGTCATAATATTGCACGGCCTTTTACAGGATAGGGCCTGAGAAGGCTATGAGTCAGATCAGATCGGCATATTACTTCGTCTATATGATTTGTCGGTTAGACAGATGAGCATCGACAGCACGACGGTAAAAAGCTTACGTATTGATACCAATGGTTTTTTTTTAAAAACAAGACTACCATTAAAACCTATCTTGTAAGTGGTAATTCGTAATACGTTAAAAATATAAACAAATTTATAGATTGCGCTTGTTTAAGCCCCATTTTTCAAAGTAAGAGGCATCCTTAGCAGGCAGCTATAATTAATGATGCAATCCTGAGAAACAGAATAATATTGTTTTTCCTTTTTTTTAGATTCTGTGAAGCACTTAAGCAACCTTGCAGCTCAATTAACAGATCTTAAAAAATAATATTCAATTCCCATTAAGTCTTCATTGATCTTACGTAGTGATGCTTAGGGTCGATGCACCGCTTCACAAGATTGGCTAAGGCTTTTGCAGAATGTGCAAATTCGCTTTTGTTATTAAATTCTGCTTAACAGGCATTGCCAAGAGCTATGCAGTATCTGAAAAATACACAGTCGGATCTGCGTATTATTGATAACAGCTAAACAAAGCACCGGAGCAACTATCTTATGACGACAAATTCATTCATGCCCAATAACGACGGAAGCAGAGCTGATTTTTTAGAGCATCTAAGCGCTACGTTACCCCATTATGCCGAGCTTTTAAACGTCAGCACCGAAGACTTGGATTCCCTTAAAGCCGATACGGCCTGTTTTCGCTATACACTACAAACCATGTACGACATGCAAACCTATGGCCAGCATTGGACCGCTTATAAAAAACTGTTGCGTGATGGCGGAAGCGGCAATGCAGATTGGCCGGTTGCCCCCAAATTGGCCGAGCCGATTCCTGCCGCCGTCAGTCCGGGTATAATACCAAGGCTATCGGCATTGGCGGCTCGCCTTAAAACGCATAAGAATTACACGACAGCCATTGGCCAGGATCTGTGGATAATTGGTACGACCCTTACCATTGATCCCGGTACCTGGAAGCCCATTTTAAATATACAAAATAACGCTGGGCATCCTATTATTACCTGGACCAAAGGCAAAGCCAATGCGCTGGAAATATGGGTAGATAGAGGGGATGGCAATAACTTTGTTTTCCTTACCATCAATACCATGCCCAATACCACAGACCTTAGTCCACTACCGGCTTCAGGTGTTAGTGCTGCCTGGAAGTATAAAGCTATTTATCTGTACCATGACGAGCGAGTTGGCCAGTGGAGTGACGTCATCAGTATAGCTGTAGGCGGATGATTTTGGGTTAGGGTAACAGGTATATTCTCATTACCCTGAACGCACTGCCGGACATTTTTTTTCAGCCGGACACTAGTTTATTTGTAATGCTGTCTGCAGCACGATAGGACGATAGGATGCAGAATGCATTGAGGCGCATCAAATTGCGAAGTGATGCGCCTCAATGCGTCGGCAGCATCCTATAGGCTAACGCACCTTATCGCGTTTATTTTGTTGAGCAGCCGGCAAGGGTATGCTTAAAGTACCTTTTTTCGGTCCTTTTTATGGCGGCTATAATATTATTGAGCTGGATAAACAGGCGTATTCTTATTCGATGATAGCCGGGCCGGATCGTTCTTATTTTTGGATATTATTCCGAACAAAACAACTGCTCGAAGCAACTTTAAATGCATTGATTGAACATTCCAATAATTAATTTTAATGGTATAAGTAATTGAATAAAATCAAAATCAGTAAATAAAATTTGGGCGATATTTCCGACTTGAATCTGTTAAGCATGAAAGGCAAACGTTTAAGGAGTTACAGCTATTTGTGACTCATAGTCACGAAAAAATGTCAGTAACCCCTTTTTTTAAGGTATAGTTGCCGTCTTTTTATAGTTTGTGAGCTTCTTGCGGCTTTGGCGAGATAAAAAGTATTGACTATAGTTCGTTTGAGTGGTTAAGGTTGCAACTTTTTGATAAATAACGACTCTTTTTTTACTATAATGTGATTTTTCAAGATCGGGCCCTGTCATTTTACATATGCCTACCCATTACAATGATGAGAACTATTTTGAATGTTTTTTAAATTGTTATACATCAAAGTTTAGGGTATCCGAGTCAATGGAATTAAATGCTAAGGTAGCAAACTAAGATGTGTGGAATTGCCGGTATATTTGCTACTAAAGCATCATCGCCGTCGGATATTTCATTGACGATTGATCGAATGGTGCAAACCATTGAACATCGCGGTCCGGATGATCATGGCACATGGGTTAATTCGGGAATTGCGCTCGGTCACGCACGACTGTCAATTATTGATTTGTCGTCTGCTGGGCATCAACCAATGTCCAATGAAGATAATAATATTCAAATCGTCTTTAATGGTGAAATATACAACTTCGTCGAGCTACGTGCTGAACTAAAAGGGCTCGGTTACTATTTTAAAAGCCATACCGATACCGAAGTCATTCTTAATGGCTTTTACTGCTGGGGCGAGCAGGTATTTCAACGTTTGCGGGGTATGTTTTCCGTTGCACTGTGGGATCAACGCTCTGAGAAGCTGGTTCTGGCACGGGATCGTGTTGGTAAGAAGCCTTTGTTTTATGCTTGGCAGGGCGAAGTACTGCTGTTCGGCTCAGAAATAAAAGCCATACTCGCGTGGCCCGGGTTTAAACGCGAGCCTGATTACGAGGCTATCCATCATTACCTGACACTCCAATATATCCCGGCACCTTGGTCGGCATTCAAGGGAATAAAAAAACTCCCGCAGGCTTGTTATATGGTTGTTACCCGCGATGGGCAGGCCGCCATACAAAAATACTGGTCGCTTCCTGAGCCATTACACACGCATCACAGACCATTGCAGGAGTTAAAGGAAGAGCTTGTTACCCTGCTTGATGAAAGCGTGCGGATGCGTATGATTTCCGATGTGCCATTAGGCGCATTTCTTTCTGGCGGTGTTGATTCATCAGCTATCGTCGCGATGATGGCTCGTCACACCAGCGGTCGTGTCAAAACTTTCTGTATTGGTTTTGATGAGGCTGACTACGATGAACGTACTTATGCACGCATAGTCGCGGAACGTTATGATACCGATCATCATGATATGGTGGTACGACCCGATGCCGCTGCAATCTTGCCGCTGCTTACATGGCATTACAACGAGCCATTTGCTGACCCCTCAGCAATTCCCACTTATTACGTTGCACAAATCGCACGACAACATGTTACCGTTGCCCTTAACGGCGATGGAGGGGATGAAAGCTTCCTGGGTTACAGTCGGTATTCACAATGCTTGCAAACTGAATGGATCAGTAGCTTGCCACGACCCTTGCGGCAGCTTGCTTCTCGTATAGTCCAAGCCATTCCGCCAGACGTAGACCGTTACCGAGCTTTAAGAGTTGCTCGCCGCTGGCTATCCTATGTAAGTGAAATGGATTCTCGTCGCTATGCTCCATCCATGGCTTACTTTTATGAGCATGACAAGGTTGCCGGCTACGACCGCCATTTACGACCATTTCTCGGCAAGTCGTCGCTAGATCTTCTTGAGCCCTATTTCCAGCAATCTACTTCTTATGTAGGTGGCGCAGCTTGGGCCGATATCCATACCTATCTACCCGATGATTTACTGGTAAAAGTCGATATTGCTACTATGGCTCATGGTTTAGAGGCTAGATCACCTTTATTGGATCATAAACTGATGGAATGGGCGGCCCGTATTCCAGCCGCACAAAAAATGGAAAAGGGTATTACAAAATCTATCCTTAAGTCAGCTTTGGAGCCTTTGCTGCCGAACGAGATTCTCTATCGTCCTAAAATGGGCTTTGGCGTACCGATTGATGAATGGCTAAAAGGCGAGCTCAAAGACTTTGCCTATGACACCTTGCTCAGCACTCAGGCCCGACAAAGAGGTTTGATCACGCCAGGTTATGTTAAAACCATGTTGGATGAACATTGCGCTGGTATTCGGCTGCACCATACCCGTTTGTGGGCATTACTAATGCTTGAACTCTGGTTTCAGATGTGGATTGATCCAGCCGACGCTCCGCTGTCACCACCCGCTACACCCCAATTGAAATGAGCGACGATACCTTATGAGCACACTAGTTTGGCTTCTTCTATACCGTGGCATTAAGTCAATATTTGTTACCCCGCCTGTTGGAACCGGAGGTACCGTCTCGGCCGAGTATTGCTATTCCGTTTATTTGCGTCACTTGGTTATGGCAGCCCGGCATGGTATGGCAACAGATCCGCTTACGGTTGTTGAACTCGGTCCGGGTGATTCGCTCGGCATAGGCTTAATGGCGCTGCTCACTGGAGCCGAGCAATATTACGCTCTTGATGCAGTCCGGCATGCATCGACTAAAATCAATCTTGTTATTTTTGATGAACTGGTAAAGTTACTCACTGACCGAGCACCAATCCCATCGGGCGGCGATTACGCAGAAATACTGCCCGAGCTAGATGATTACACGTTTCCAGCGCAGATACTCAGTGAAGCCAGACTTACACAATCCCTGGAGGTTGATCGCCTAAACCTTTTTCGGCAAGCACTAGCGGGTGATCTGACAACCAGCTCCATTCGCTACATTGCACCTATGGGTCGGATGCACGAAATTCCGGCAGAGAGTGTTGATCTCATACTGTCTCAAGCAGTCATGGAGCATGTTGATCAACTTGAAGAGTCCTACACAGAGTGCTTTCGCTGCCTAAAGCCGGGCGGATTTATGTCGCACCAGATTGATCTGCGTTGCCACGATACAGCTTCTGAGTGGAACGGTCACTGGCAGTACTCCAATCTAACCTGGCGTTTAATGCGAGGAAGTCGGCCTTGGTTTATTAATCGCCAGCCATGTTCAACGCATATTGATTTGGTTAAACAAACGGGCTTTAGCCTTCGTGCTCAAATCACACAACGGGGTAATTGCGGCATTTCGCGCAAACAACTGGCGAATAAATTCCATAAGCTTTCCGAAAGCGATTTACTAACAGCAGGAATTTTCATCTTGGCGAGCAAGCCCGAATGAACAAAAAAATCACCGAAGCCATCGACTACATTAAAAGCAGTGGACTAAATGGAGCTGTGTTTGCTATACCTTTTCCAGTCGGGAACAAAGACATTCGCGAGTTGAACGATCTGCCTCTATGCAAAGGTCTGGTACTGCGTACCCCCTCACCAGAAATTACAGCTAGCTCCACCAGCGAATGGTTGGGTTGTTTTGAACAACATGGTTGGCGCTTGCCTATGACACATGCCCCCATTGTATTTGTAGGATCACAGCTTATGCTGACGCGTCAGATGGCTACTCAGGTTGTCAAAACTCGACGGTTTTCCATTATTTGTAAAGTCAATGGTACGTATCAACGACTACCCATGCATCGATTCCTGTTTTGGCGAACCGGGGAAAAATTGATATGGAGTATTAGTCAGCAGCCAGAAAATCATCCATTGCGAAAAATCGTCAGGGTCACGAGACAAAATCCTCTGCTCCGAACGCTTTGGCGGCGAACATTCAAACGTGAGGACTTGTCACCCAACAGGCTTGGCAAAACACGAGATAACAGCAACGGCCTTGCCGAAGAGGTGCTCTACAAAGAATTACTGATTTGCGCACGTCAATGTGTGCAAAGCACGGGTTACCAACCTGTTCCGCGCCGTGTGCTGCTCGTCAATGCGGGTTTGGCCGCAGGCGGTGCCGAGCGTCAAATTGTCAATACCCTGATCGGTCTGAGAGATTCCGGAGAATGCGAATCGGTAGGCTTGCTTGCCGAATATATAGATCATGTGCCACACCTTGATTTCTTTCTGCATCAGTTGGAAGCGGTAGGAATTGAAGTCAACCAGGTGGAGCATGCCATATCGCTAAGCGACGACGGTCTTACCTCTATTTCACCCGAAGTGGCCGAGTTGCTGGCCGATATTGCACCGGGATTGATCGAGGAAATACTCAATCTGGTCGAAGAGTTCAGATCCAGAAGGCCCGAAGTTGTCCATGCCTGGCAAGATTCAAGTAGCATCAAGGCAGGCATTGCCGCAGTAATCGCGGGTGTACCACGCATTGTGCTGGCCAGTCGTAATGTAACACCGATGAATTTTACCTACTACCAGGACTACATGCGCCCCGCTTACCGGGCGTTGGCTACGCTGGACTGCGTAACGTTTCTAAATAACAGCGAGGCGGGCGCTGCTGACTACACCCAATGGCTTGGGTTGCCCCGGGAACGATTCTTCGTTATTCGCAATGGCGTAGACCTTAGTTATTTAAAGCGAGCTGAAGACTCGGTCATTAACGAATGCCGTCAATCCCTTGGCATACCGCTAGATGCGCAGGTGGTCGGTTCTATTTTCCGGTTCTGGGCAGAAAAGCGACCGATGCTCTGGCTGCAAACGGCCGTGTTAGTGGCAAAGCGTTTTCCTGAAGTGCATTTTCTCATTATCGGCGAAGGTCCCATGCGGCGGGAGATGTTGTCATTTATCGATAACAACGGATTGAAAGGAAAAGTCCATTTGCCGGGAGTCCGTCCCGAGGTTGCTTCACCGCTATCGGCAATGAACGTATTTGTTCTGACATCCGAATATGAAGGGACGCCGAATGTTGTGCTTGAAGCTCAATGGCTGGGATTGCCGATCGTTGCGACCGATGCTGGTGGTACGCGTGAAGCGTTTGAGTGCAATATTACCGGTCTGCTGGCAATGAACCCTACGCCTGAGGGTATCGCTACTTTAATCGGCGAATATTTGGCCGATGAAAAAAAAATAACCCAATCCGCAATTCAGGGACCTCAGTTTGTTGCCTCTGCTTTCGGCAACAAGCGAATGATTAAAGAGACTATCGAACTTTATTCGATGGATTGTTAAGACTATTTTTGTGAGACGAAGATGTTAAAGACAAAACAAAAGATCGCAATAGCGAACCTGGCGCAGACAGTTGTAATGGGAGTCCGTCGCCTGTTGGGTAAGGGGCCTAATACAAAAGTGAGGCGGAGTAATATTGAATGGGATTTGGATTTACGTGAAGGGATCGATTTCTCAATCTGGTTGCTGGGTTGCTTTGAGCCTGAGACGGTTCGAA
>CAIKYI010000725.1 GCA_903831545.1 uncultured Methylobacter sp.
CATACCACTGAACTCTCTATGAAAATGCACTGGTATAAAAAAAAGAGGAGAACACCTTGTTCTCCTCAATGTCATCCTTAACAGAATACTCCGTGAACATCACCGATCTGGAATCCCTGGACCGTCCGAACCGCGAAAGGCTAAGCATGCTTGCGGTTCGGTTTGTTGTTTTGTAAATGTTACAGGGTGGTTTCGCGTTAGCAATTCACCAGGCATCGCGTATCACTGATAACAGCTTGTCGCAATACGGTGGATTGCCTGAAGGCGAATCCACCCTACAGATCTAAAGTTCTAACTAATTTGTATTAAGACGTGAATTAGTCCAAGAAAGAGATCCAACTTGACCAACCAGAGCCGCAAAATCTAAATCCATCGCCGCACCGACAAACTTAGCAGCCTGTGGTTGATCTGGACAAACTGCGGTGCCTGGGGACGCGGTGGTATTTTGAACTTTGAATACAGCTACATAACGGCCGTACTTTAATGTCGGGCCATTATCACCGTTTTCGGAAAAATGAACGGGCGCAGCCTGCATCGCATTTCCAACCATTTCATTACCATCGCCAATACCTAACACGACATAACTATGACATGTCGTATCATAGTCCGTTGACTGACCTCCGAAGGCATAGATTAACTGTAGTTGTGTGGTATCACCCCAAAACTGCGCCGCGGGATTTCCCTTCATGACAACAAGATTAGTGCCTGAAGCCACAGTGAAAGCCGCCCCTGTTGTAGATGCAAAGGTTGGTGCTCCAGTTAAGTTGTTAGCATTCAATACAGTAGTAATCCCTGCCTTATTAAGCGATGACACCATAGATGCATTGGCAGCCGACGTACCCAAATAGGCAGTAGTCATTAATTTGTTATAAATAGTCCCGGAGGCAACATCATATAAACTTTCCAGACGATCTGGGAAAGCCTGGCGTTGGGTTTGAAAACGCTGAATAGTGTTGTTTAATTCTGCAATAGTGCTAGTTGTGGTCGCATCATGGGTTTTAGCCACAAACCCCGACACATAAGGAATCAACAACCCAGCCAGGCCAACCAGAATTAACAATACAACTGATAATTCGATTAAGGTCATACCAGCCTGTCTGGTGAGGTTTTTTACTTTATAATATTTCACGATGGGTTTCTCCCGATTTTCGTTAGTTAAGTGTTTTAAGGTTACACTAACGAAGTCGCTGTCTGTCGATGGTCTAGATCACCACACAGCGGGGGGGAAGCCCTTCCCCCATGTTCGTATTACTCCTGCCCAAAGCCTTCATGGCTTTTTCTTCCCTGAACCGAACGAACTTGATAGTAATTTCTATAAAGCAAGGCGTGTGCCAAGTTTATAACTCGTTGTATTGTAAATAGTTGAGCGCAAGACGGGGTTTTATTGTTGAAATAAAGTAAGTGCTATTACACCAAGCTGGTGATATGACCTATTTTTTAAGATTATAAATTTTAAGCTATTGAATTTATTTGTTTTTGCTTAAGCGGTTTTTTATAAAAAACTAGGGGATATGACCTGTTTTTATAAGCGACGATTTTGTTTTCGGGTTTTTGGGGTGCTATCACTCCCTATATAGATCAGTAAAGACGCCTAAAACACCCCCCGCTTTGTTGCAAAGAAAGCTGAATGCCAGTTGCTTACCTTATTTAATGCACGTTTACAAGCACAAAAAAAAGCGGTTGTTTTTTTTGTGGATCATTGCCCAGAAAAACTATCCTGTAACGCGGATAGCCGTTACAATAGCCCCATAAAAGGTGCTGTTGCCCAGTACCTTTTCAATCAAAGTATTGATTGAATTACAATAATAATGGTGACACTGATGCCCGGCAAAGTTTTAAGCCAGGGCGTTTACAAAACACAACACTGCACTATGAGGTATATATGGCACATTTCAAGTCGATTATTGGTGATTCTCCTGCGCTGGATTCTTTACTGCGTAGTGCAAAAATCATCGCTACTTCTGACGTTACTATCCTGCTTAAAGGTGAAACCGGCACCGGCAA
>CAIKYI010000726.1 GCA_903831545.1 uncultured Methylobacter sp.
AATAAAAATGCGCGTTGAAGATTTAATGACTTCAAAAGTATTTACAGTCGAGCAACACGATTTGATTGATCGTGTCTTTTTCTTGATTCATTACGAAAGAATTCGTCACTTACCTGTTGTTGAAAAAGGCAAAGTTATTGGCATCGTCTCTGACCGTGACCTTTACAAAGCCTTGGGGCCAAAAAGCAACTCCAATGCCATTGAAGCAGCAACCGGCACAGGCACAACCGAACTTCACGTTGTTCCAAAAAAAGTGCAACACATCATGCACCGTGGCGTTATTACCGTAAACCCGGAAACCTTTGCATCGGAAGCGGCTGCAAAAATGGCCGACAATAAAGTAGGCGCACTGCCTGTCGTTGATAAAGACAACAAATTGGTTGGCATTATTTCTTCGACGGACATACTTCGAGTTTTTTCAAAAATCGAAAGGGCCAGCGAAGACAGAGAAAAAAGAATTGCAGCCGGCACCAGTCACAAATAAAACCACGACTTTTGTCACCCTAAAAAGCCCCAATTTCTGGGGCTTTTCTGTTTTAACCGGCCAAACATCATGAATAATAAAATCCATTCAGACCCGGAAATTAAAGCCGCCATACAAACCTGGCTTAAATCTGTAATTATAGAATACAACATCTGCCCGTTCGCAAAGCGGGAACTAGAAAGAGGCAGTATTTTTTTTAGCGTCAACCACACTATAAAAATTGAGCAGTGTCTGGAACAACTGATGCTTGAATGCGATCGACTGGATACCAACTCAGCTATTGAAACCACACTCCTGATTTATGCTACTGCATTTAAAGACTTTGACGACTTTCTGGACTTTATTGAGATAGCCGAAACACTGCTAAGCGACCAAGGCTATGATGGCACTTACCAACTGGCCAGCTTCCATCCCGATTATTGTTTTCAGGGCTCCGCGCTGGACGATGCCGCAAATTACACCAATCGCTCGCCCTTCCCCATGTTGCATTTACTCCGAGAAACAAGCATAGATCAGGCCGTTAGCAGCCACCCGGATACGGAAAGCATTCCGCAACATAATATCGAACTTACCCGAAAACTGGGCTTGGCCAAAATGCAGACTCTATTAGCCGCGTGTTTTCCACTTAACGGCTAAAGCTTCAAAAACGACAAAATACTATTTAAAATCCTCCGCAGCCAGGCAAGCTTCTGTATTGGCTTTATCGCTTTCAGCCGCAGTCAGATTAAGTTGGGCTTCTGATTCAATGGCAATGACAGTTGCGTCTTCATTTTTTAATTGTTTCGGCGCATTAAGAGCCGCAACTTCAGGCTTTTGATTCAACGATGCCATAAAAGCAATAAACCAATCCTGATTTTTAATGCCGGCCAAATCAGGATCATTGATAATATCATCCGACTCTGGCAGACTGCCCTTACCCTTTGAGATTTCCAGTGCCGTCAAACAGGTTTCTTTTTCGCCTCGTAAACCATAGATGCAGGCCAGATTGTAAGATGCAGATCCGGCCTGAATCGCATTTGCCTGCTCAAAATGTTTTTTGGCACTTTCATACAAACTGTCATTCGGGGATACGCCTTTAAGCCGGGCCAACTCCATAAAAGCAACACCGCCATCAATTGCCGCCCCGAGATAGGCTGGCTCAAGAATCAGACAGAAAGAAAATTTAGTAATCGCTTCTTCATAAAGCTTGACTGCCTGCTCCCCTGATTTGGTTTTTGCCTGATGCAACAAGGCAAAGCCCCAATTATATAAAGCCTCGGCAATCAGCGGTTCGCCCGCAACAACTTCGGCGTAATCATGATAAATCTTTGTAAATAATTGATCTGCCTTACTTCCTTCACTGCTACGCGCCTCGACTGTTTGCTTGTTCGCGGCTTTCAACTTGGATTTCTTTGTTATTGACTCAAAAAACGACATAATTTATCTCTCTTGATTTAGTAATTTACAAACTCACGCTATAGAATACCAGTTCAATTGCAAACCTTGCCATGCAAATGTGCCACTAACCCATTACCGGCAAACCGTAAAGAGAAAAACCATGACCGAATCAAACTGTTGCGATATTGACAAAGAAAAACTAAATCTGGAAACCTCACAAATTCCCTGGAAACAATTACAACGTTTTTTTGCCAGTGGCACAGCAGTATTTGTCGATCCCAATCTGGATTTAGTCGAGGTGGCCTACCAATTTTCGATCGATAATAAAGATCAGGTAGCGTTATGGATGCAAAACAGGCAAGTTGCGCTGGTTTCTGATCAACAAGCCCTTAATTGGCTAGAAACAGAGACCGAAGTGTGGGCTGTAGTGATCAAACCCTGGATTTTGGTTCAGTAATTTACGAATATTCTCCAAGTTCAGGCACTTGGAGGCTCTTGGGACAGCCTCCTGATCTGAAATCCAGAGTACAACTTGATTTTGTTATAGACAAAGACTCTTCACCGTTTCGGCTTAAATCTTCCCCCGAGAACCGGACCTCCCCTTACCCCTGGCATCGACCCGCTTACTATCCGTTCGTTTACCATCCGCCGGTTTGGCAGCACGGGCAGCCGGTTTTTTGGTATGACGCCTGTCAACTTTACCTGTGTCTTTATGCGGCGCATTCTTTTTGGGTGCATCCATGATTTTCAGCGATACCGGTTCATAGCCGGTATCAGCAACTCGCGGAATTTGGCGCTTAAGCAGTCTCTCAATTTCCACCAGATAATACGCTTCTTCAGGACAAACCAACGACAACGCCATACCATTGGCGCCAGCACGTCCGGTCCGTCCAATCCGGTGAATATAATCCTCAGGCACCTGCGGCAAATCAAAATTCACCACATGCGTCAAATCATCAATATCCAGACCACGCGCCGCAATATCAGTGGCTACCAAGACCGATACCTTGCCATTTTTAAACTGCTCCAACGCCTTGTTGCGTGCGCCCTGGGTTTTATCGCCATGCAAGGCCGTGGTGCGGATGCCGTCCTCAATCAACTGCTTTTCCAGCCTA
>CAIKYI010000727.1 GCA_903831545.1 uncultured Methylobacter sp.
AGAATAAGGCGACAAAATCCGGGCGGCATTTTTTTTGTAGTAGCGCAATAAGGCCAACACTGGATAAATTTCACCCAAAACCACTTCGGTTTTTACCTTACCGGTTGCCGCCATAATGACTTGGGTAATGTTATCCAGTTCCGCCAAAATAACCGCTTCCAATTGCGCCAGCTTTATAACACGAAGCTTTGGTTCGGTTTTATCCCAGGCACTTGCCGCACAACGGGCGATAGTCATCGCCTCGGCAATTTCGCTGGCACTGCTCACCGGATAGGTTTTTATAACCTGCTCATCCACAACGGAACTCGCGATTAAGACCTCGCTCATGACTCCAGTCCAAAATTAATCCCGTGCTTTTGACAAATCAATTTTGAAGAAATATGCGCCGATTCATAAATGGTCGGCAAGCCGCTACCGGGATGAGTGCCGCCGCCAACCAGATAGCATTGCTCAAGTTCCTGAAACCGGTTATGCGGACGCCAGTACAACAACTGACTGAATTTATGCGACAGGCTGAACGTGGCACCCTTGAACACATGCTCGTCTGTTTCCCAATCTTGGGGCGTGATGATTTTTTCGCATTCGATATGCTCGCGTATCCCCGTCAAACCCAAACGGGTTTCCAAAGCTTCCAGCACTTGTTCGCGTAACTCGCTGCAAGCGGTTTCCCAAGCAACACCACTTTCATTGTTAGGCGTCGGCATTAGCACATACAATGCGGATTTACCGGCCGGTGCCAGCGTGTCATCATTGACACAGGCATTTTGCACATAAAACGAAAAGTCCCGACTGAGGATTTTATTATGAAAAATATTGTCGATGTTGGTGGTGTAATCTTCAGCAAAGACAATGGTGTGGTGCGCCAGGTCGTAGCTTTTGTCCAATCCAAGATACAACATAAAAGTCGAACAGGAATAATCGAGTTTTTTCAGTTTTTCAGGGCTGTATTGTTTTAATTGATCCGCTTCTACAAGCTTGGTCATTGCGTAGGCAAAATCCGCGTTAACGATCACTTCATCGGCCTCAATCTCGCGACCATCCTGCAAGCGAACGCCTTTTACGACTTTGTCTTTAATAATTAACGAAGTAACTGCCGTGTCAGTATGGATAACGCCGCCCTGCTCCGTGATCACTTTTGCCATCGCCGAAGCAATTTTATTCAATCCGCCTTTGACATGGTAGATGCCGTATTCATGTTCCAGATATGACAGCATGGTAAATAACGCCGGACAATCCCAGGGCGACATCCCCAGGTATTTCGATTGAAAGGAAAATACCAAACACATTTTCTCTTCTTTAAAATATTTGCCCAGATTGGTAAACACACTGTGATTAAGCGCAAGATTGGGCAATGCGCGCAGCAAATCCAGCGAAAAAAAAGCTTTAACACTGCTGTACTCGCGTTTGATACAGGGATAGAGTTTTTTGAAACGCTCGCCTTCCTGTTTTAAATAAAAATCAGAACCTGCGCTGCCTTCCGGAAAATTCTGCTTAAGTTCCTCACGCATTTTGTCACGATCAGAATACACAT
>CAIKYI010000728.1 GCA_903831545.1 uncultured Methylobacter sp.
AATCCAGGCCATAATTATTGTGTTCGTCAATGCCGGTGGCAATGGCGAAGATGTTGGGATCAAAAATAATGTCTTCTGGGGGGAAACCGACCTGTTCGGTCAATATTTTATAAGCCCGCTGACATATTTCGACTTTTCTGGTTTGGGTGTCGGCCTGTCCTTCTTCATCAAAAGCCATGACGAGAACTGCTGCCCCATAACGACGCACCAGTCTGGCATGCTTCAGGAACGCTGCTTCGCCTTCTTTAAGCGAAATGGAGTTGACCACGCCTTTGCCTTGAATGCATTTAAGACCGGCTTCCAAAATGTCCCATTTGGAAGAATCCAGCATAATCGGCACTTTGGCGATATCGGGTTCAGAGGCGATCAGCATTAAAAAACGCACCATCGCTTCCTTAGACTCGAGCATGCCCTCATCCATATTGATATCGATGATTTGCGCGCCGTTTTCAACCTGCTGTTTGGCGACGTCCAATGCCGTTTCAAAATCGCCGTCAATGATCAGACGCTTAAAAGCCGCTGATCCGGTTACGTTGGTGCGTTCGCCGACATTGACAAACAGGGACTCCGGTCCGATGTTCATCGGCTCAAGTCCGGACAGGCGGCATTGTTTAGGTATGTCTGGAACTACTCTGGGGCTGTGTTTTTGGACAGCTTCAACAATGGCTTTAATGTTGGCGGGCGAGGTTCCGCAACAGCCGCCGATAATATTTAAATAGCCATTTCGTGCCCAATCGGTCAATTCTTCGGCCATGGCTTCGGGTGTTTCGTCATATTCTCCAAACTCATTAGGCAATCCGGCATTGGGGTGGGCTGAAACATGGGTATCTGCAATGCCGGATAATTCAGCAATATACTGACGTAATTCGGTCGCACCCAAGGCGCAGTTAAAGCCGAAAGAAATGGGCTCTACATGCTTTAATGAATTCCAGAAAGCGGCAACGGTTTGTCCTGAGAGTGTTCTGCCTGACGCATCGGTAATCGTGCCGGAAATCATCACTGGTAGATTATAGCCGATTACATCGAATACTTGTTCGACCGCAAAAATGGCGGCTTTGGCATTTAGTGTGTCAAATACGGTTTCAATCAAAATAATATCTGCGCCACCGTCAATCAGGCCATTGGTGGCTTCTGTATAGGCGACGACCAGATCGTCGAAGAAAATATTTCTAAAACCCGGATCATTAACGTCCGGCGACATGGATGCTGTACGGTTGGTTGGACCTAATACACCCGCGACAAAACGTGGCTTTTCGGGAGTCTTTTGGGTGTATTCATCAGCTGCTTGTTTTGCTACGCGCGCGGCTTCGACATTGATCTCATAGGCTAGCGATTCCATCTTGTAATCGGCCATTGCGATACTGGTCGCATTAAAAGTGTTGGTTTCTACGATGTCGGAACCGACTTCAAAATAGGCGCTATGAATGGCTTTGATAATGTCTGGTTGAGTTAGGGATAACAGGTCGTTATTCCCTTTAAGATCGGTTTCCCATTGGGCAAAGCGTTCTCCGCGATAATCTTTTTCTTCCAGTTTGTAGCTTTGGATCATTGTCCCCATTGCGCCATCGAGAAATAATATTCGCGAAGATAATTGCTGTCTTAATAATTCTGTTTTGTTCATAGGGACGATCCAGGGGGTTATTGGTTTTGGATATAATGTTGCTTTAAAGCTGTTCAAGCACTATTATTTTTACTATTTTTGCCGGAGATGAGCATGTCAAAACCAACGATTATTGAAGTGATAAAGAGCGTTCTCGCTGCTGCCATTGGAGTACAAAGCGACAAAAACAGACGGCATGATTTTGAGCATGGCTCTGCTTCATCTTATATTATTGCGGGATTGATTTTTACGGTGCTTTTTGTTTTAGGGCTCATTTTTCTTGTTTCGACCATTTTGGGTGATTAAAAATTAGAGTCTAACACGGTAAAGCTGTTTCTTCAGAGATGGCTAAAATGGTCTGTAGTTCAGTGAAAAAAGCTCTGTTCGTGTGTTAAGTACATTTTACCCCCCATAAAAAAGCCCGAGCATCGCTCGGGCTTTTTTAGCCAGATTTAAACTTATTTGTCAGTAGTATCTTTAAAGCTCTGTTTAATACTCTTAAACATTTCTTTAATATCGCCAAATAAATTACCAACAGAAATAGTTTCCAGGGTAATAAATTTAATTCTGATTAAGGCTGCGGCTAAAACGCCCAGGATTGAAGGCATTAATTCCAGATACAATGACAGAAGGACTCCACCAAATCCTTGAAAACCGCCTTCATTTTTTCTGTCGCCAATAGTGGTTAAATCACGCTCGTAATCGCTACCACCCTCACTGCTTTTTATTGATTCTAAGATATAAAGATTAATATCAATAAATCCTAGCTGCACGACGAAAAAGACAACTACACAAATTGCCACCCACATTATTACGTTGCTTTTTTTGCCCTCATAGCCGACTGGTAAATCCAGAGAGCTACAAAAATCATTATAATGCCACCTATCATAGTTATATCCTTTTATTTTAATTATATTTTTGTAAGAAAGAAGTACAGATATGCACACTTTAAAGTCATTTTAGAATCATCTTTATCAATCACTTTGCAGGACTCATATTTTTCACGTCCGGGAGTTGCCTGTTTTTGAATTACTCCATTTTCGATAAAATATTTAATAGCTATCTTCATTTCTTTGGTTCGACCTACAGAATCTGTTGCTGTTGTTTGCAGAACACCATCCGCTTTAAAGTCCCATTCAACCGTTACAGCCTTTTTCTCTCCATCCAATTTAGCTGCTTCAGCATATAAATTCCATTTTCCCAAGATTTCGGAGTTATCTTTTAATGCAACCTCAGCATTTGCTGAAAACGCCAAAAAAAGCGTAGTCAACGATAATATTTTAACGCATCTATTCATTATAATTCCTTATCTAAAAATGTATTAACACATAAGCATCAGATTTTAAACTATACCACACTGGCTATCGAGCAATAAATTACAGCCGTAAAGAATAGTTAAATTTTATCAACATGTCCTGAAACAATAAGCCTTGACTTTAACTTTTGCTAAAGTATTATGCTCTTTCCTTTTGCTAT
>CAIKYI010000729.1 GCA_903831545.1 uncultured Methylobacter sp.
ATGCAAATAGACCAAACCAGTCAGCAAGCGATTATTAACTGGCAAGGCTTTTCTATTGCCCTTAACGAGGCTGTCAACATACAACAACCTAACGCCCAAGCCGCGTTATTGAATCGCGTCGTTGGACAAGATGCTAGTCAAATCCAAGGGCAGCTTAAAGCTAATGGGCAAGTTTATCTGGTCAATCCTAATGGCGTGGTGTTTGGTAAAAGCGCACAAGTTGATGTCGGTGGTTTAATTGCCAGTACCCACAACATTAAAGATAGCGATTTTTTAAATGGCATTCAGCACTTCACTCAAGACAACGCGACAGGCACGGTTGACAACCAAGGCACAATCAACGTTCCTGATGGAGGTGTGGTTGCGCTGATTGGTTCGCAAGTTAGTAATACAGGCAGCATCACCGCCCCCAAAGGGACGGCTATATTTGCCGCTGGCAAAACCGTCGATTTAGATTTTAAAGGCGATGGGCTAGTCGAAGTCAAAGTGTCTGAAGCCGCGTTAAATGCACAAATCACCAACAAAGGTGCGATCCAAGCCGACGGAGGCAGGGTGGTTTTAACGGCTAAAGCCGCAGGGCAGTTAATCGACACCGTGATTAATCAGGACGGTATTATTCGCGCTCAAGGATTAGTCAGTCGCAATGGTGAAATTATTCTTGAAGGCGGCACAGTCACACAAACAGGGACGCTGGATGTTTCAGGTCAAACAGGCGGTACAATAAGCATCAACGCAAATACACTCATTGACTCAGGCACAAGCAATGCCGATGGCTCAGCAGGCAGTGGCGGAAAAATCACCCTGACTGCCAGTGATGCCATCACTCAAACTGCCGTAGCACATACTCATGCTGATGGCACGACCACAGGTGGCACAGTGCATTTAGCCGCCACAAACAGCGTGACCAGTTCTGGCAAGCTGAGTGCGACAGGCGAACAAGGCGGTACTATTGATGTCATTGCTTCCAATAGCGTGACTTTGACCGCCGCTAAACTGGACGCATCAGGGACTAAAAAAGGCGGCTTAATTCGAGTAGGTGGTGATTTTCATGGTGCGAACACTACACTTGCTAATGCTAAAACGACGCGCATTGACAGTACCAGTACACTAACAGCCGATGGCGGTAAGGGTCAAGTGGTGGTGTGGTCAGACCAGCAAACCGATTATTACGGCAGCATCAGTGCCAATAAAGCAGGCAGTATTGAAGTGTCTAGCAAAGGTCTGTTGAATTATGCGGGTGCTGCTAGTGCAGGTGTGGGCGGTAGTTTGTTGCTAGACCCTAAAAATATCGTCATTTCATCAGTCAACGCAACGGGCAACGTCACTAGTCTTTTTTTTGGTGTTGCTCTTGGAACAAATATCACCGTTCCGCTTGTTGATACGTCAGTTTCTGGTTTCCCTGGTTCGCCACCACTTCCGCTCGGATGTCCTATTACACCTAATGTTTGTACCACTCCAGCTATTCCTCCGACACCAGGGTTTTCTATCTCTGGATTAACATCTACCTTAGCCTCTGGTACCAGTGTCATTCTGCAAGCTAACAATGACATTACCTTACAGTCAGGGGCTGACATCTTTGTCGCTCCTTTCGCTGGAACTCCCCCAATCTTTGGCACCTCGATCCCCCCCAACATAATCTCTCCTGGTCTCCCTGCTCACAACGGCGGCTCCCTGACTTTACAAGCAGGACGCAATATTACTCTTAACGCCAACATTACTACAGGCAATGGTAATTTCACCGCCATTGCAGGTGATCCTAATGCAATTGCAGCCGATCGTGATCCAGGTATCGCAACCCTAACTTTAGGCGCAGGGGCGAGTATCAACACGGGAACGGGTAATACTGTCTTAGCCGCTATCGACGGGAACTTTGTCAATAACTCAGGTTCAACGACACCGCTTATCGCCAATCAATGGACGGTATATTCCACCGACCCAGCACAAAATACCCTCAATGG
>CAIKYI010000730.1 GCA_903831545.1 uncultured Methylobacter sp.
GTATTACGACTTCCTGATCATCGCCACCTGACCCTAGCTTGCTTTTGACGAAATACCGGGACTGGGACCAAAAGGTTTTACTCAATCCGTTTGTCATGTTGATCATGCCGGGGAGTCGGGCGAATTCTGGAATACCTTTGTCGAAGATCCAGGCCCGATTATCATTGGCGCGGTTCAGGGCGCATCCTGCTTTGGCCCCGCTTACGAATATATGTTCATTGCCGAAACCGATCTGCGTAAACGTAAAATTCGCGATAAAGTAAAAATGACTTATGTTACTTCAGAACCTTACATCGGACATTTGGGGTTGGGCGGTGTGGGTGATACCAAAGGCATGCTGGAAAGTGAGTTACGCAACAAACACATCGACTGGATCTGCAATGCCAAGGTAGACAAGATCGAAGACGGCATGATGTATGTCACCGAAGTAGATGAAAACGGCGTAGAAAAGAAAAAACACGAATTGCCCTTTAAACACAGCATGATGCTGCCTGCATTTAAGGGTATTGATGCGCTGCTGGGTATTGAAAACCTGGTCAATCCGCGCGGCTTTGTATTGGTCGACGAACACCAGCGTAATCAAACCTATAAAAACATCTATTCGGTAGGCGTGTGTATTGCCATTCCGCCGCTTTCGCAAACCCCGGTTCCAACCGGTACGCCCAAAACCGGCTATATGATTGAGTCGATGGTGACTGCGACCGCGCATAATATTCGCGAAGAATTGGACGGCGGACAGCCTACCCATAAAGGGAGCTGGAATGCCTTGTGTCTGGCAGATTTTGGCGATACAGGGATTGCCTTCCTGGCTATGCCGCAGATTCCGCCGCGTAACGTGCAATGGGCTTCAAGAGGTAAATGGGTGCATTGGGCCAAAATCGCCTATGAAAAATATTTTATCCGCAAAGTACGAAAAGGTCTTAGTGAACCCATTTATGAGCGTTTGCCGCTAAAAATGTTTGGCGTAATGCGCCTCAAAGGTAAAAAATAAAAGTCAATCCGGGCAGCGGCGCTTTGGTGAAGCAGGTGCCGTTGTTTTCGTTACTTTTACCAATCCCGATGTTGCATAAGTATCTACACAAATAAAATCGACGTCATTCCGGCAGGGATTGCCGGAATCTAGTTTACAGGGATGTAAAATTACGACTAAATGAGTATTTATGATGACCAAAAGAAATGTAAATACCAAGATTTTCCATCCATGGCATCTGGATCCCGGCAATCCCTGCCGGGATGACGAGCTGTGCAGACACCAAACCCGATGATTCGTGTTTAAAAAGGACTGAATCTTACATGAAACAATCAATAAGTCGGTTGCTGCTGACGACATGCGCTGCAGGTCTGCTTTTAAGCCAGAGTGCCATTGCCGAGACTACCCCGCAGCACTATACGCTAGACCAGGCAATAGATACGGCGCTCTCCAACAATCCCGAGCTAAGCATCATGCAGGCCCGAATAGATCAGGCCGATGCGCAATTGGGGCAGGCGCTGGCGGTTTTTTATCCGCAAATTAAAACCAGCCTGTCTTATCAGTACAGCAATAATCCGGCGCAGGCTTTCGCTATGTTGATTTCGCAACGGCATCTGAATATGGCCGGAACCGATTTCAATCATCCCGGCTTTGTCGAGGATTACCGTCCGCAAGTGACCGCCAGTTATTCTCTGTTCCGGGGCGGGCAGGATTATTATCAAAGTCAGGCCGCGCAGTTGGGTATCGAGACCTCGGAACTGGAAAAATCCGCGACCCGTAACCGCCTGCTCAACAATGTCAGCGCCGCTTTCTATGGCGAGTTGGCCGCGATTGATGCGCACAAAATCAGTCTGCGCACCATAGAAGCAGTACAAAGCGAACTTGAGCAATCGCGGGTGCGCTTCAATGCCGGTGCCTTACTTAAGTCCGACGTACTGTCACTGGAAGTACGACTGGCCGAAGCCAAAGAAGCCGATATCCAGGCCGCTAATGCCATCGAAATAGCCCAAGCGATGCTCAAAACCTTATTGGGTTTGTCTGTCAGTGACGCCTTCGCCATCAATGCAAGCCAGGAAACGCCCTTACCTAAAGCGCCTGCGGTGTTTAACGAGTTATTGAAACAGGCGCTGGATAGCCATCCCGAATTAAAAGCGGCCGAAAAACGGGTGCTGATCGCCGAGAAGCAAGTCTCTGTTGCCCAGGGTTCGCATTTGCCAAGAGCCGATGCTTTTGTCAATTACGGTTCGGACAGTAAGAATCCGACTTACAACAGTAATCAGGATAATCTTACCGCCGGAGTAATGGTGGAAATGGATATTTTTACCGGCTTTTCCACCCAGGAAAAGATTAAAAAAGCTCAGCATGAACTGACCGTAGCCAATGAAACGTCGCGCCAAACCCGTTTACGAATAGAATCTCAACTTAAAACCGCCCAACTTCGCTTACAGGAAGCCTTAAGTCGCGCCCAGGTGAGCAGCCTGGGCGTTCAGGCCGCCGAAGAAGCCTTGCGGTTGGTCAAAGAACAACGTCAGGCCGGCGTGGTGACGGTAACCCGTTATATTGAAGCGGAAGTGGCCCGCGATAAAGCACACAGCCGACAAATCAGTAGTCGTTACGACGCCTTGCGTGCGGAAGCGGAACTTAAACAAGCGACCGGCTTTTGGCAATAACATAGTGATAGAGGATTTACCGATGACCGAAGACACAGCAGTTTCACGCATGCCTAAATGGCTGTTACCGATTGCAGCGATTAGCGCCTTATTATTGGTGATTTTATTTGCGCTGGGTGTGCTTGGCGGCGACAAAAAAACCGAGGCAGGTAATACAGAAGTTAGCGGACACACTTTACCTGACAACGCCAAAACTTTAAAAGTCAGCAGCCAGTCCGAGGCCAATGTGTTGTCCTGGCAGGGCACTATCCATTCGCGGCTGGCGGTAAAAATTGCCCCCAAACTAAATGCCCGTATCCTGGAGCTGCCGGTGAATCCCGGTGATCACCTGAAAAAAGGCGATGTCATCGCCCGACTGGATGATCGTGAATTACGTGCTGCGTACAATGCTGCCAATGCCGCTTATCGTGCTGCGCAAGCACAAGCGACACAAGCCAAAACCGAAGAAAGACGCATCATCGACTT
This sequence comes from uncultured Methylobacter sp., assembly GCA_903831545.1. GTDB lineage: Bacteria > Pseudomonadota > Gammaproteobacteria > Methylococcales > Methylomonadaceae > Methylobacter_A. Next base: position 3,106 of record CAIKYI010000730.1, read on the forward strand.
ATACGGCAAACAAGCCGTCACCCGGCAAAATTACGATGCAGTACTGGCCCAGTCCCAGTCTGCACTCGCCCTGGCCAATCAGGCGTCCGACATCGCGCAGCAAAGCAAGGTGTTGCTGGGCGAAAATGTGCTGTACGCACCTTTCGATGGTGTAGTTGGCGAACGGTTGCAGGAACCTAGCGACATGGGCATACCGAATCAACCTGTCATCACCTTTCTTAAACCTGACGACTTACGTCTGGAGGTGGCAATTGCCGACCATTGTTCCGCTCAGCTTAAACTCGGCATGACCGTCAAGGTCCGTATCGACACGATTGGGCAGACCTTATCCGGCACAGTTGACGAAATCAGTCCGGAAATTGATCCGCAAACCCACAGCCAACCGCTTAAGGTTCGCTTACCCAAAGTGAATGGCCTGCAGCAGGGGCAATTTGCCAATCTGGAATTGGGGTGCCAGGCCGAACAAGAAACTATAGTAATTCCAAAATCCTCTATCGTGCATTACGGCCAGCTCCGGGCGGTCAGAGTGGTTGACGGCCAGCGCTTACACATCCGCCATATTCGCACCGGTAAAGACGATGGCAAACAGGTGCAAGTCTTGGCCGGCCTGCATGACGGCGATACAATCCTGGTTGAGGGTGGATTGAAGCCATGAAGCCAGTCGAGACCAAAAAAGACAGCCTGACTGTCAGTATTGTTCGTTTATTCACCACCTCGCATTTATCGCTGTTGTTTTTGCTGATCTCTCTGGTGGCCGGTGCCGTGGCGCTAAGCTTGACGCCACGCGAAGAAGACCCGCAAATCGTGGTGCCGGTGATGGATGTGTTCGTGCAAGTGCCCGGCGCCTCCAGCGAGGAAGTCGAGAAACAGGTCACCACACCGCTGGAAGTATTGCTTAGACAAATCAAAGGCGTTGAATACGTTTATTCGGTGTCGCGACCGGGCGAAGCGGTGGTCACCGTGCGGTTTTTTGTCGGCGAAAATCTGGAAAGCAGTCTGATTAAAACCCGCGATAAATTACTGGCTAATCAGGATATTATTCCACCCGGTGTCAGTAATTGGCTGGTCAAGGCGGTCGAAATTGATGACGTGCCTATCCTGCTGCTGAGTTTGTCGCCACAAAATCCGGCGATGGATGCCATGGACTTGCGGCGGGTTGCCGACGAGTTGATCGAGCGACTGCGAACCGTCGATAATGTCGGCAAAAGCTGGGTAGTCGGAGGAGTGCCACGGCGGATTTCTGTTTATCCCGATCCCTCCAAGCTGGACGCAAGCAAGATCAGCCTGCTGGAAATTAGGCAGGCGCTGGCGCAAAGCAACATCAATCTGCAAGTCGGTACCGTGGTCGCAAACGACCGTGAAATCGTCCTTGAAGCGGGGCCGCATTATCAAAACGCCGAACAGGTTGGGGCAACGGCGCTAAAAAGTAGCAACGGCAAATTATTGTATTTGCGCGATGTCGCCGAAATCATCGATGGCGCCGCCGATACCGATGAGTATACCCGTATCGGTTTTGGCCCGGCGGTAGCGCAGATGAAAACCGTAGGCAAAACCGAGCAAAAGCTTCCGGAAGCCGGTGAACAACGACCGATGGCGACCATCGCCATCGGCAAACGTCGGGGCAGCAATGCGGTCAGTGTCGCGGAACAGGTTATGGCCCTGGCCGAGCACTTAAAAGGCACCTTGATACCCGATGACGTGCTGCTCACCGTGACCCGTAATTACGGCGAAACCGCCGATCATAAGGTTAACGAACTGGTCATGCATCTATCCATTGCGATTTTAACCATTATCGTGTTGCTGGCCTTAACCTTGGGTCTTAAGGAATCGTTGATCGTGTCGCTGGCGGTGCCGATGACCTTTGCCATCACCTTGTTGTGCGATTTGATTTTTGGTTACACGATTAATCGGGTGACCTTGTTTGCGCTGATTCTGTCTTTAGGTTTGCTGGTTGACGATCCCATCGTCGACGTGGAAAACATCCATCGCCATTACAAGATGCGCAAAGAGCCGCCGTTGCAAGCCTTGCTCACTGCGGTTAATGAAATTCGACCGCCCACCATCCTGGCGACGTTTGCAGTAATCATGTCGTTTATACCGATGTTTTTTATTACCGGCATGATGGGGCCTTACATGGCGCCGATGGCTTTTAACGTGCCGATTGCCATGTTGCTGTCACTGATCATTGCTTTTACCGTCACGCCCTGGGCCAGTTATAAATTGTTAAAAGGCGATTACGGCAAGGAGCATGGCGCTCATTTCGAGTTAAAAGACACCCGTGGCTTTAAGATTTATCAATCCATACTGGGGCCACTGCTGTCCAGCAAAGCCAAAGCGCGCTGGTTTTTGCTGGCAGTGTTTATCGCTTTCGTCGCCTCGGCGATGATGGCGGTCACGCGTATTGTGCCGTTGAAATTACTGCCGTTCGACAACAAAAATGAATTGCAGTTAATCATCGACATGCCTAAAGGCTCATCGCTGGAAGCCACCGATCAGGTTGCAGCCGCCCTTGGCGATTATTTATCGACCGTCAACGAGATCAGCAGCTACCAAAGCTATGTCGGCAGCGCTTCGCCGATGGATTTTAACGGTATGGTTCGTCATTACTATCTCCGGCAAGGCGCAAATCTAGGCGATATTCGCATCGTGTTGGCGGACAAAACCCATCGCAAACAAGGTTCGCACGAGATCGCTTTGCGCATAAGACCGGAAATTGACCGCATCGAAAAGCAGTATGCTGCGAATATCAAGATTGTCGAAATGCCACCGGGACCGCCGGTGTTATCGACGCTGGTCGCCGAGGTCTATGGCCCGCCGGAAGCCGGCTACAACGACATTATTCAAGTTGCCAAACGCGTTAGAACCGATATGGAACACACCGAAGGCGTGGTCGATATCGACGATTTTGTGCTAGCCGAGCACGAGCAACTGCATTTTCTGCTTGATCATGATAAAGCCGCGTTACTGGGCATCAGCAGTAGCCAGGTGGTAAATACCTTGCAATTGGCGATGACCGGGACTAGCGCCGGCTTGCTGCATATTGCCGAAGAGCGGCAACCGCTGAGCATTCAACTGCAATTGCCGCGTGCCGCGCGTTCTTCAGAGCAGGATTTGCTGGGGCTTACAGTAAAAACAGCTACAGGTGTGCTGGTGCGGCTCGGCGAAATCGGTCATTTCAACCACGAACAGGGGCAACAAGCGATTTACCACAAGAACCTGCAGCGGGTCGCCTACGTCACCGCCGAAATGGCCGGTCGCAGCCCGGTGGAAGCGGTTCTGGATTTATTCGGCAGTTTCAAAAAACAGCCGCTGCCCGACGGTTACACGACAGAAATGGCCGGTGAAGGCGAATGGAAAATCACCGTCGATGTGTTTCGTGATTTGGGTCTGGCCTTTGCGGCCGCGATGGTGATGATTTATATTCTGCTGGTCGGGCAAACCGGTTCCCTGGGCGTGCCCTTGATTATGATGATTGCCATCCCGTTGACGGTGATCGGCATCATGCCGGGTTTTTGGTTGATCAATCTGTTCACTTCGCCGGTGGCAGGCTATCCGACGCCCATCTATTTCACCGCCACGGCCATGATCGGTATGATCGCGCTCGCCGGTATCGTGGTGCGCAACTCAATTATCTTAATTGATTTTATCGGCAATATTTATCGTAATAATGCTGATATTACATTGGCAGACGCCATTATCGAAGCGGGTGCCACCCGTCTGAACCCGATCTTTTTGACGGCCGCCTCGGCGGTGCTGGGTTCAATGATGATTGTGCTCGACCCGATCTTCTCCGGTTTGGCCTGGAGCTTTATCTTTGGCATCATTGCCTCGACGCTGTTCTCGCTGGTGGTCATACCCGTGGTGTATTTTTTGATTAACCGGAATATGCCCAAAGAGAAGGTTGTAGAGGAATAAACAGCTTAAGGGAACTCTCGGCCAGATTTTTTATAATTTTTCTTGGACGAAGAATGAATTGTCAAGATTCCGGTCGACGGTTAATACCGCCTGTTGCGAAGCATGGACGAGCATCGTCCATATTGCAAATATGAGTGCTATGTTGACCGGTTTATAAATAGCTTGCAAACAGCAACAGCAAACCACCGGCAAAGATACCGGCAAGCACATCATCCAACATGATGCCCAGTCCGCCCTGCACCTTACGGTCAAGCCAGCTGATCGGCCAGGGTTTAAGTATGTCAAAAAACCTGAACAACACAAAACCGAGGGTCATAGTTTGCCAGCTACAGGGAACCAGCCACATCGTTATCAGATAGCCCGCAATCTCATCCCAAACGATGCCACCAAAATCATGTTCATCCAGCTTTTTTGCGGCAATATCACAAATCCAGATACCGGCAATCGTCACGACTAGCGTTAACAAGCTATAAACGATTAAATTGCTTTGCGCAAACAGCCAGTAAACCGGAACAGCCGCTAGCGTACCGAAGGTTCCGGGCGCTTTTTTAGCCAGGCCCGAGCCAAAACCAAAAGCCAGAAATAAAACCGGATCGGCTAATATTTGTTTGGGGGTTAGTTTATTTTTACCCAACTGGGTATTAAGAAAAATGCTCAAAACTTTTTACCTCCAAAGATTGAATATTCCCGGATTTATTAAGGCGCATACCAAGCTCGCTTTCAATAACGCCGATTTTTGTAGCAGGAACGGTCAACGATGCCGCACGTTCGGGGCTTACGGTAAAACACAGCTCATAATCATCCCCCGCAGTTAGCGGCATCGACCAATCACCGGTCTCCTTAATGTAAGTTAACACGGTTTTTGACAAGGGCAGCGCCTCCCAGTCAAGGCACCCACCCACCTGACTCTGCTGCAAAATATGCCCCAAATCACCAGCCAAACCATCCGATAAATCAATACAGGCACTGGCAAGACCAAGTAAGTCCTGTCCAGCTTGAATTTGCGGCTCGGGCTGATGAAATCGGCTTAATGCGGCAGCCGAATCGGCACACCGATACCCCTGTTGTATTTTTAATCCCAAGCCGGCATCACCCAAAAATCCGGTCATGTAGATAAAATCACCGGGCTTGGCGTTAGATCGTCTTAATGCCTGACCTTTTGGCACCAGACCCATGGCCTGAACGGTCAGCGTCAACGGCCCGGAGGTGGTATCGCCTCCAATCAGGTCAACTGAATGGCGCTCTGCCAGCTTTAAAAAACCTTGCGAAAACCCGGATAGCCACTGTTCATCAACTTCAGGCAAGGTTAAGGCCAGTGTCACCGACATAGGTTTGGCACCCATGCTGGCAAGATCACTTAAATTAACTGCCAGCAGTTTATGACCGAGTAACTCAGGATCAGCCCCGGCAAAGAAATGCACGTTTTCCACCATGGTATCGGTGGTCACTGCCAGCTCATAACCTTCGGGAATAGACATCAACGCACAATCATCACCTATGCCCAACAGCGTTGAGGCATTGGCGATCGATTGTTTGGTAAAGAAACGCTGGATTAAGGAAAATTCAGACAGAGGCATGAGGGGCATAGATATCTTTACAAGTAAAAATCGACGTCATTCCGGCAGGGAGAGCAAAGCGAGGGTTGGCCGGACTCGTTAGAGCGCATAGCGAATCTAGACTACATGGATGTAAAAACACGACTAAATGTGTATTTATGACGACCAAAAGGAATGTAAATACTAAGGTTTGCCATCCATGGCATCTCGATCCCGGCACAAATCTGTCA
>CAIKYI010000731.1 GCA_903831545.1 uncultured Methylobacter sp.
GACCGGGTGAAAAGCTTTATGAAGAGCTGTTGATTGGCGATAATGTGGCAAAAACCGATCATGTAAGAATTATGCGGGCACAGGAGCATATTATTCCTTGGGCTGAATTGAAGATATTGTTGGAAAATTTGGAGCGGGCAACAAAAGATGATGATTTTCAAATGATTAGAAATATTTTGGCCGAGGCTGTTTCAGGATTTATACCACAGTGTGAAATAGAAGATGAGCTTTGGAAAGAAGAAAGGCGACTTGTAAATGGATAAATTGACTAGCATGAATGTTTTTGTTCGCGTCGCAAAGGCCGGAAGCTTTGCGGGAGGTGCCCGCGACCTTGATATTTCAAGAGCGATGGCAACCAAGCATATTATGAATCTTGAGGGCGTACTGGGAACACGTTTATTCAACCGAACTACGCGGAGCTTGAGCCTGACTGACGTTGGCGCATCTTATCTTGAACGTTGTCAGCAAGTGCTGCTTGAAGTCGAGGAAATGGAAGCGGCTGTAACACATTTGCAAACTGAACCCCGGGGGGTTTTAAGGATCAGCGCACCGCCCGTTATTGGCGCGACTCATATTGCACGAGCCGTGTCCGAGTTTTTAAAAATACATCCGGATTTAACTATCGAGATGATTTTACAAAGCAGTCCCGGCGATTTGATTGATGAGGGAATTGATCTGGCCATTTCATTGGGAGCCTTGGATGATACCAGTATGTTCGCCCGTAAATTAGCCAGTTCGTCGCTGGTTGTTTGTGGCTCTCCCGAGTATTTTGCACAACATGGCATTCCCCAGACACCGGAAGATTTGGAAAATCACAGCTGTCTGGTTAATTGGGCGATTGCGCCGAGAAATAAATGGCTGTTTAAAGGCGAGGTCGGCTATACCGGAATAACGGTTTCAGGGCGTATGCAGGCCAATGTGGCTGATCCAATAAGAATTGCAGCGATTAGCGGACTGGGGTTGGTAATGCTCCCTACCTATATTGTTGGCAGAGACATTGAAAAAGGTAAACTCAAGGTTGTGCTGGAAAATTACACTTCACCGCCTTTGGATGTTCATGCCGTTTATCCGCATCGAAAATATTTATCTGCCAAAGTCAGGGGCTTTATGGACTTTTTGCAAGAATGGCTGGAACATCGGGTTAGTCTCCCAGGTACCGAATAATTCAATAGCCTATTATGGCGGTCGTTGCCCAAATATTTCGACTTTGAAGTTTGGATATGGAATAAATTAAGCAAACCGGCATAGGCTTAATAGCAAAGCCCGCCACCAAAAGTATCGTTTTAATGGAGGGCAGAATGCAGTTTTGATGCCATCAGGATGAGTGGATTCCTTGACCGTGGCTTAGGGGATGCGATAATAGGCAAAGTTAAACCCGATGGACTGCTGTATTTATCAGAATTTGTCCGATAAATACAGCTAAGGTAAACAATTTTCCTTTGTCGGCCAAAAACGCACATAGAGATTAGCACGATGATAGAAAATTTAGATCCAAAACAAGCATGGGATTTGTTACAAAATAATTCTGATGCCGTGTTGGTGGACGTAAGAACCAAAGTTGAACATTCTTTTGTAGGACACCCACCAAGTGCAATTTCAATTCCCTGGAAAGAGGCACCAGACTGGCAGGTTAATTCACACTTTGTTGCTGAAGTTAAAAAAATCGTAAACGACTTTAATGCGCCTGTTTTATTACTTTGCCGAAGTGGCCAGCGTTCGCTGGACGCAGCAAAGGCGCTGGAAGAGGTTGGATATCAGTTGTTGATTAATATCGTTGACGGTTTTGAGGGCGCACTGGATCAGCAAAAACATCGCGGGAATTTGGGTGGCTGGCGTTTTCAGGGCTTGCCATGGGAGCAAAGCTAAGCTCACCTTGGATCCAGACTGGATTTTTCCCTCCATTTAAAACATTCAAAGAAACATTTTATCAATGATGCCGTGTTGGTTGTATTTATATGCAATCTTACGCATTGGCTACCATGCTACTTAACTTAAAAGAATACGCATAACGCATTCTACATTTATTTATTAAACCTTCAGAGTACATAAAAGTGATCGAAAAATTAAGAAATATTGCAATTATTGCCCACGTTGACCATGGCAAAACGACCCTGGTTGATAAATTATTGCAACAGTCCGGCACCTTTGCCGCTCACACCAAGGTGACAGAGCGCATTATGGACTCCAACGATATTGAAAAGGAACGCGGTATTACCATTCTGGCCAAAAATACGGCGCTGGATTGGAACGGCTATCATATCAATATCGTTGACACCCCGGGCCATGCCGATTTTGGTGGTGAAGTGGAGCGAGTCTTATCGATGGTCGATTCGGTATTACTGCTGGTTGATGCGGTAGACGGTCCTATGCCGCAAACCCGTTTTGTAACTCAAAAAGCGTTTGCCTTGGGACTAAAACCGATTGTAGTCATCAACAAAATTGATCGTCCTGGCGCACGTCCAGACTGGGTTGTGGATCAAACTTTTGATTTATTCGACCGTTTGGGTGCTACCGATGAACAGCTGGATTTCCCTA
>CAIKYI010000732.1 GCA_903831545.1 uncultured Methylobacter sp.
AGTATATTTTGAGAAACCTCGAACCACGGTTGGCTGGAAAGTTCTGATTAACGATCCTGATCTGGATTCAAGTTTTAATATCAATAAAGTCTTGCGTATTGAGAGACAGCTACTGATTGATGTGAATGAGGCTGGCGTTCCTGCTGCAACAGAATATCTGGATTTAATCACGCCACAATATATTTCCGACTTGATCGCCTGGGGCGCCATTGGTGCCAGAACCACGGAAAGCCAGGGGCATCGTGAGCTTGCTTCCGGCGTGTCTTGTCCTATCGGTTTTAAAAACTCCACCGATGGCACCATTAAAATTGCTATTGATGCGATAGGCGCGGCAATGAGCCCGCATCACTTTATCTCATTGAATAAAGCGGGTCGGTCGGCTATTTTCTCAACCACCGGTAATGGTGATGTGCACATCATTTTAAGAGGCGGCAACGACCGTCCTAATTATGACGCTGTCAGCGTGGAACAAGTTGCTGAGGGCTTGGTGAATGCGGAGCTTAGACCAAATATCATGATTGACTTCAGTCACGCCAACAGCTTAAAACAATGTCAGCGGCAATTAATTGTCGGCGATGATGTTGCGGCACAAATCGCCAACGGCGATCACAGGATTATGGGGGTAATGATTGAAAGCCACCTTAAAGCGGGCAGTCAAAAAGTTATTGATGGACAACCGTTAGTCTATGGCCAAAGTATTACTGATGGCTGTTTGTCCTGGGATGATACTGTCCCACTGTTAAGGGAGTTGGCAACGGCTGTTCAAAAACGTAGGGCTGTAGACACCAATCGGAGTTTAAGTAAATGATGATATATGTAAATGGCGATACGCGTGACTGCGCTGAAAACAGTAGGGTTGCCGATATCATCGCCGATTTGGACTTAACCGGCAAAAAAATTGCTGTTGAGTTGAACAAAGAGATATTGCCTTTTCAGCAATATACCAGCCAGGTCTTACAGGCAGGCGATCGTTTGGAAATTGTTCACGCGATTGGCGGCGGACAAGATGATTCTTTTATGCTAGCTGGGGTTAGCTATCATTCAAGATTATTGGTTGGTACCGGCAAGTATAAGGATATGGAAGAAACCCGTCTGGCCATTGAAGCCAGCGGCGCGCAAATTGTTACAGTGGCGCTGCGTCGTACCAATATCGGTCAAAATCCGGGCGAGCCTAATTTGCTGGATGTTATTTCACCAGACAAGTATACAATTTTACCTAATACGGCCGGTTGTTATACGGCTGAAGACGCGGTTAGAACCTGCCGCCTGGGACGTGAATTGCTTGGCGGCCACAAACTTGTCAAACTGGAAGTGCTGGCTGATCAGAATACCCTGTTTCCTGATGTTGCTGAAACCTATCTGGCCGCAGAATTGCTGGTTAAAGATGGTTTTGACGTGATGGTTTACACCAATGATGATCCTATTGCCGCAAAGAGGCTGGAAGACATAGGTTGCGTAGCGGTAATGCCTTTGGCTGCGCCGATTGGCTCAGGTTTGGGGGTTCGTAATCCTTATAATATTTTAACGATCGTCGAAAATGCCAATGTACCTATTTTGGTTGATGCCGGTGTCGGCACCGCATCAGATGCCGCTATTGCAATGGAATTGGGTTGCGACGGCGTGTTGATGAACACGGCGATTGCCGCAGCTAACAATCCGATACTAATGGCTTCGGCTATGCGCAAAGGCATTGAAGCGGGTAGGGAAGCATTTTTGGCAGGACGCATGCCGCGCCGACGTTTTGCTTCTGCATCGTCTCCGATAGACGGTTTGTTTTTTTAACTGGCAGGCTGGAATAACATCAATTTAAAACGGTTCACCATCAAGATACGTAAAAAGATAAAATCTGTATGTCTTCGTGGTGAACGATTAATGTGTTGAATTTTCGCTTAAGTTGTTTTTATGGGGGCTTATAATTTGCCCCATCTTTCTACGATCAAACTATTTTTATGCCTTCCCCTGAAAAAACTCCCGCTCACAGAATCCGAAGCTTTATTCGTCGGCAAGGACGCATTACTCAAGGCCAACAATTGGCTTTGGATAATCATTGGGACAGATATGGTCTTGACCCTGAAGTTGATTATGATTTTAATCAGGTTTTTGGCCGAATCGCGCCCTTGATTGTTGAAATTGGTTTTGGTACCGGCGACAGTCTGGCAAAAATGGCGGCCGCCAATCCGGAGAATAATTACATCGGCATTGAAGTGCACAAGCCGGGCGTGGGGCATTTGATGCTGTTGCTCGATCAACAAGGTCTTACCAACGTGAGAATTTATTGTCACGATGCCATCGAAGTTATTGAGCGCAAGGTTGCCGGTAATAGTTTGGCTGGCGTGCATTTATTCTTTCCTGATCCCTGGCCTAAAGATCGGAAGAGCGTCGTGTAGGGAAAGAGTGTCTTCGCCTGTGTAGATCTCGGTGGTCGCCGTATCATTAAAAAAA
>CAIKYI010000733.1 GCA_903831545.1 uncultured Methylobacter sp.
AGGATGGAATCGCCGGCGAAGTCGATGAGGCTGCCGCCATGTCGTTCGATTTCGGCGATGAGGGCGGTGTAGACTGCCTCGAGGTAGCGGGTGAGTTCTTCGGCTCCACGCCGGGGGCCGAGCATTTCGCGCAGGGATTCAGTGAGGGCGGTGAATCCGGAGATGTCGGCAAAGAGGGCTGCGCCGGTGGTGCGGTCGGGGAGCGTTTTGCCGAGGGTGAGGGCGCGCAGGCGGTCCTGGGGGAGGTAGGTGTGGAGACTCATAATTTGATTATAGCAAATTCAAATTGAATTTTCGAGAAGGTGTTTTTGTGGCAGTGGCGGATGAGGGCGAGCCCTGGTTCCCGCAGAGCATCGGGACACTGTCTCGCAGAGGCGCTAAGATGTGCTTTTTCAATATCCTTTTCCGGGTTAGTTGGACTGATGGACGAAATTCGTTGAACCACGGAGCTCACTGAGTACACGGAGAAGAGCTTTTTTTTAATCTCGGACGCTGGATTGGTGGGCGATGAGAGATATTTTCACCACGAAGGGGCACGAAGGTGGTTTTTTTGCTTTGAGCAGCAGTGTTGGTTAATTTGGTGATTGCCGTGTGGTTTGCTGCGCGGAACAAGGGCGGCGGCTCGCAATCCAGCAGTGCGTCTGGATGCTATGACAGAAATTAATAGATGGGTTAAAAAGATTGAATTGTTCAAGTATTATCTGACCAATATACTTTTGATGAATTGCGGGCTGATTTGTAAAACGGATCATTAGTGGTGATCATTGGAGGCAACTATATGTCATCATCCATCCGGTTTTGAAAGAAATCAACCCAACATAAAAAATGCACCTACCAAGATCAATCAAGACAATCAGATGAAACTGTGAATCATTCAAGCGGATATGGGTTATTTTTCGGTTTCAGCGTAACTGACAACTCTATTGCGGCCCGCTTCTTTGGCACGGTACAGGGCTTGATCAGCCTGGCTGAGCAATTTATCGAAGGCTTCCTGCCCGCCTGACAAATTGGCAAACCCCGAACTGATCGTTAAGGTAACGAATTTCCCATCCAGTTCAACTGGTTGCGTCTCCACAGCCAGGCGGATGCGTTCCACCACCGTATAGGCATGTTCAGCGCTGGCTTCTGGTAAAAGCAGTGCGAATTCATCTCCGCCGAAGCGCGCAAACATATCGATCTCGCGGATATTCTTCTGGCAGATTTTCGTAAAAGCCAATAACGCCTGATCGCCCGCTGCATGTCCGAATGTATCGTTGACGTGCTTGAAATAATCAATATCAATTAATACAATCGCCAGTGAATGATTGAGGCGGTTAGCGCGTTTTAGTTCTTCGAGCGCTAACTGTTGAAAATGACGGCGATTGAAAATACCGGTCAGCGCATCGATGGTTGCCTGCTGCTGCAATTCCTCTTTGAGACGTTTACGCTCGGTAATGTCGCGAATCACAGCGGCGAAAAACCTCTGATCCGCCATCAGCCATTCTGAGAGGGAAATTTCAATCGGGAATTCGCTATTATCATTACGCAAGCCTTCCAACTCAACAGTTTTCCCGATGACGTGTTTTTCTCCGCCAGTTAGTAAACGCTGCATTTCAGCTACATGGTCTGGGCGGTATCGCTCCGGGAACAAGAGCGTGATTGATTGACCGCAGGCTTCGATTTTCGAATAACCAAATATACGCTCAGCGCCAGGATTCCAATCAATGATGTTTCCGGCGCTGTCGGCGCTGATAATCGCATCGTTGGCAGTATCAAACACTGCCCGGTAGCGTGCCTCACTTTCACGGATCATTTCTTCAGCGTGCAGGGCCTGAGCTGCCATATCGTTGGCCATACCAAGAGAAGCTTCAAGTTGACGATTGATAGATTCCAACGTCGCCGCGTTCTCTTTGAGTGCTACTTCGGCCTGCTTACGCTCGGTGATATCACGTTCGATGTACAAAACGCCAATTGGATTGTTCTGGGCATCGCGTAAGATGTTGGCATTGGCTTCAGCATAAAAAAGGCTTCCATCTTTGCGAACCATTAAGTACTCACCCGCACCAGTAAAGTTGCC
>CAIKYI010000734.1 GCA_903831545.1 uncultured Methylobacter sp.
ATGAGACAAGGTGATGTCTTGTCCTGAAATAGGTTTACAGAAAAAGTAAACAAAAATCAGGATTATGAAAGTTAAAGTTAATCACTTATCGGACGAATTGAAGATGGAGGTATTAAATGAATACCTTACCACAAACGCAAGTCAGCGTGAGCTGATGCAGAAGTATCATTTTGGCGGGAACAACAATATTACGAGATGGATGCTTAAATTTGGACTGACAGCACCGGATAAGGAACAAATTATCACCCATTCAGTTATGTCCAAAGAGGTAGAAAAGTCAGCCAAAGAGAAGGAACTTGAGGCCAGGATCAAGCAATTGGAAAAGGATCTTGAGTTTGAGAAATTGCGGGTACGCGCCCTTGATATCATGATCGATATTGTAGAGAAAGACTACAAAATACCGATAAGAAAAAAGCCTGGAGCCAGGCAGTAGCAACGCTGCGCACAGCCGTCCCGGAGATAGGAATGGAGCGGTTGTGTGAACTGTTTGGCAAGAGTAGGCAGGCATATTATCAGCGAGGTAAGAGCACATTTGATGATGGTTCAAAGGAAGAGATTCTGCTGCAGATGGTTGATAAGCAACGGCAACTGATGCCCCGGTTAGGCGGGCGAAAGCTGATGCACCTGATTCAGCCCGGACTGCCAGAAGAACTCCAGATGGGTCGTGACGCGTTCTTTGATTTTCTTAGGAATAATGGTCTTTTGGTGAGGAAACGCCGTAACCGTGCAAGGACAACCTACAGCAATCACTGGTTGAGAAAATATCCCAATCTGATTGCCGATTTTACGCCACAACGGGCCCATCAACTGCTTGTCAGTGATATTACATACATCGTCACCGCGCAAGGATTTTGTTACCTGAGCCTGGTTACGGATGGTTATTCAAGAAAGGTAGTTGGCTGGGAACTGGGCAATACCCTTGAAGCGAAATACAGCGTCAATGCACTTAAAATGGCAGTAAAGCAATTACCACGGGGCATCAAAGGTGTTTATCATCACTCGGACCGTGGCGTACAATATTGTTGTGATGACTATGTAAAGATCCTGAAGAGAAACCATTTTCAAATCAGCATGACTGAAAATGGAGATCCCAGGGAGAATGCAGTTGCAGAAAGGGTAAATGGTATCTTAAAGCAGGAATGGCTTAATAGTATGACATTTAAGACAATGGAAGATGCTCGTTCACAATTGGCAAGGATAATAAAAATCTACAACAAGCATAGGCCACACAGCAGTTTGGACATGCAAACTCCCGAGAATGTTCACCATCTCGCTTTGCAAATAAGACGACGGTGGAAGAATTATTATAAAAAGAAAATGAATGATAGCTTTGTTATACCCAACACAATTTTGATCTGACATTGAACATGAAAAAAAAGAGGAATTAAAAAACAGTTATTAATTAAAAAACAGTTATTAATCAAAAAACTGTAAACTTATTTTAGGACGAGTCAGGACGACGTGGACAGACTGAATGCCTGCCAGCAACAGCACAGGGCAACGCCCTGTGAAATAAATTTTCAGACCACCGCCGAATTTGTTCGAAAAACGGATTTCAAATCCATAACCTGCGGGGCGCGGATTGCAAATCCGCACCAGCGTGGGAGACGAGGGAACGACGTGGACAG
>CAIKYI010000735.1 GCA_903831545.1 uncultured Methylobacter sp.
GGAATTACATCAGTTAAATCCTATGAAAAAACGCCATCGCGTAACGGGCCACTCATCCTTATTATAATTGGCTTTCTAATAGCATTAGGTGGTAAGGAGCAGGCATTTATTTTTTCCATTGTTTTAGCGGCAATTTGGTGGATCTTCCAGAAAACCGAATATCAAGTTAGACTGAGTACCGCTTCTGGTGAACCTACTGCACTAAAAAGTAAGGATGCTGATTGGATTATTCGAGTTGTTAATGCACTAAATGAAGCGATTATTCATCGTGGGTGAAAAGATAATCCATGCTGCTGGAAAATTAGAGGAATTCTAATGAAAAGTTTTTTCAAAATTTTGTTGTTGTGCTTCGGGTTATTTTTTGTTTTTCGGGACAAAATCCCAAGCAATTTACTTGACTTAATTTCTAACGATTTATCAAGAGATAAAGCGACAAAGATACTAGCAGAGACATATCTCAAAGAGAGTATTTTAAGAAAACTTGATAATACGTATGGTTTTGATGCTGATGCTTATGGAGATGTCAAAAAAAGAGAAGAAATTGATAAATTAAAAGAATTTGGTTTTATCAATACAACAATAGCCACACGAAACGATCGTTATTTCGGCTTACAATATGAGTATGATGTAGTATTCACATCAAAATTATCACCTTATATTATCGAGGAAATAAACGATATTAATAGTTGGGGTTACCGTCCTCCCACTAAAATTGTAAAAGTAAAAATTGCTGAAAATGTTTTTAATGAAATTACTGGCATTAGAAAAGAGGGTGATAATCAATATATCGTAGAGTTTTCCACAAAAATAGTGACTAACCCTTTGGCTGAAATACTTCCCTTAGAACAACATGAAGACGGTGTAGGCAAGAGCGTAGTTCGTTTCGTAAGGTATGATGATGGTTGGAGATACGGAAAATTGTATTAAACCCATAAGATGATGAGGTAGCCAAGCTAGTAGCCCAGATGGAGCGTAGCGGAATCTGGGGTTTGTCGCTAAGATACTGTGATTTTTCCACATTCCACTTTGCTCCATGTGGGCTATATTGCTGGAGTCCAAAATATATTTTGGACTCCAGCAATCAATTCTTTCACCGTCTCAATAGCTTGGGATCACGCTTAAGAATTGCCCAATATCCCCAACGCGTTAAGACTAGGCAAAAAGAAATAACCACCGCCTCGTGTAGAGACGAATTGTTGAAAACCGCACACGCGGCGGCGTAGCGGTTCATCTGGGATGGTGAAATTGCCGACACGACCAATTAACGGATCGTCTTCATCATATAAACCTGCAAATTTGACGTTGTTTATCCAAGTGTGTTGCACAAATTCAAACTGCCGTTCGATGTTGGCGTTTAGGCAAATGAATACTAAACCACGTTCTTGACCGTCATCGCTTCTGGGATTTTCCAGTGCTTTGCCGTAACTACGACCACGACGTAACAGACGATGACGATTGGCGACGGTCAGTGATTCCGCATCGCTAGTGCCTAGTCCAACTGCTCTTGGATTAGCTCTACGAATATGTGCGCCGAATGGGCAGCCGTTACCGTCGGGGTCTTTGCTGAAATCAAAGTCGTTACTGACAGTTTTAGGATCGGTGTCTTGATTGGGTTCTACTAACGCGCCACTTTGCCA
>CAIKYI010000736.1 GCA_903831545.1 uncultured Methylobacter sp.
CGCCTGCTTTTGGCATCCGTGTTCCATTGTTCTAAGTCACTTTGTGCAATAATTTAAATATAGCTGTATAGGTTTGGCTCGGCTAAGTCTTTAATATTTAGTCGGATAGCTTGAAGTCTGGTTATATGTTAAATTATCGGCAGAATCGACGATGTAGCGGTATCCTTCAAAAAGAAATAAAAGCCAATGCATTTATGATCAAGCATAGATAGCATGGCTTTTTGATCCGGTCAGCATAAGTCAATAACGTTAAGCGGTTGGGTTTATCCCTCTACTTCAAAAATTCAAATATCATAAGATTCGAAAAGCTAAAACAGGCAGGCGCAAGAGTCAAATGGACGAAATCTTAACCATCAAACAAACTTATTACGGTATAGCAAGCCCAATTGAAAATGTTCTGGAATTAACCAGGGCATTAAATCGCTGGTATCTTGCTTATCCCGAGCATAATTTTCTTCATCCCTGTGTTATTGAGGGCAGGGCGGCATTAGTTTGTCAGGGTGATTTAAGTCACCTTGACGAACAGGCTTATATCGAGTTGCGGGTAATTGCCGAACAATTTCACCTTTTTCTTAAGCAAGATTCTCGGACAGCGGCCAGCGCCAAAGAATTTGCTAACTGTCGAAGAAATATAGCTCTGGTGCTGACGTTTTGCGTGATCATGATAGCGACCTCCAGAAGAGTATCGGCTGGTGATTTTAAGAATCCTGCAGGAGTCAGTTCTGTCAGCGCTCATCTTTCCATGCAAACCAAAGTAGAGGGGGGGTATGGCGGCGAAAATGTGATTAGTTTACGTAATGCGCATGTGCCTAGCGCCGAGCAAGTTATGGCGTCTTATGCCAAGCAAAAAACATCCATCAAAGTTGATGCGCAGGCGGAAGTAAAAATCCTGGCATTCTTAAATATGGCCTATCAGCCCGAATCTGCCGATCCGCAAACTATTCATGCCGATATTATCGAGATTGCCAAATATTACGCGCAGTTTCCTGGAGTGGTTCATCTACTGCAAGAGCTGAATCAGCAAAAAGTAGTACTTAAATACAAAGCCGACACCTGGCAGGCTCAGGCTTGGGGTAATCAGCATGCGGTCGACAGCGTGATAATTTCCTTTGATACACGGATTGGTGCGCAACTTATCAATGAGCCGGATTGTCATGCCAATCCGGCCTGTCATATTTCACCGGCTGATGCCTTATTGCATGAGTTGCTCCATGCAAAATTGATGCTACTGGATAGCCAGCACTTTATCGATGCGGGGAATATGCAGGCGAACCTTTATCCCTTTGAGCATGAACGTGAAGTGTTGATTGATGAAAACCAACTGTACGCAGAAATGAATCAGGAAGACGGCTTGTCCAGACCTTTGCGAAAAAGACATACCGGGGAATTATTTCATGTCAACTGCGCCGCTTGTACTCCCAATGAAATAATAGCGTCAAGATAGTACAACAAACCGACAGTTAGTGACCGGTTCGGGCGCTCATAACCTGTCAATCGCGAACAGAATTGAGCCACTATTAGCCATTAATTTTGAGCCGATATTCCAGTGAAAAATCACTTATTCAGCTTTGATTTCAGCTCCTCCCGGCATGAAAATAGGCATATCTTTTTCCCAAAAAGGAGGAAAAGATAGTCTGACTGGATAAACAATGCGTTAGGCGGAATTATGGCAACTTGAGCACCGATTCTGGAAAAATCCGGAAAAGTGTTCAGCTTGAAAACCAGTATCAGTATTCAAGTTAAATCAGCATAGGTGTTCAGATTAGGCCAGAATAAGCATCATTTAAATACTATTCATTCGATAGTCTTTTATACATAAGGATTACACTTCTCTTATCCCCTCCCACTTGATACTGTTCTTTTCCAACTATAGTGTAATTCCATTTTAAATATTTTCTCTGCGCCAGGATGTTTCCATCCCAAACCCGCAGCCAAATACTGGAAAAACCTTGATTCCGGGTATGTGACTCAGCATGCATTGTTAAGAGTTTGCCCAGTCCCTGATCTCTATGGCGTTCATCGACATAAAGACGTTGAAGCTCAATGGTACGATCGGGATCAATGCAGGCGGGAGTAGGAGACATGATCAATTTTGAGTATCCACATAGGTTTAATTCTAAATCCCTACATACAAAAAAAATTACTGAGGGATCATTGATTTCAGCGGATATATTTGATTTTGAGAATGCAACTTTGGTGTATTCCTCCAAATTTTTTAAAGACAAAGTTTCTTTATAAGCATCAACAAAAGATTTTCGTCCAAAATTGGCAAGAAAATCAGCGTGTGAGTCATCAGCTTCAAATATTTGGAAGTGTTTGTCTTGTTTCATTGTTTCCTGGCAAGTGATTAGTGGGTTTTATTTCTATCACCCCTTACCCCCAAGCTAGTTTGTAATATCCATAAATTACTTCAAAAATTCTGTTTTACTCATTAAGCTGTAATCCAGCACTACCGGCAACTTTGTATTTGTGAGTTTTGTAAAATAGCAAGGAGTTCGTCGGATAATAGAAAAATTGTTTATTTGTTAAAAACATCTCGAGGCGAATGATTTTTATAAGTATTTTTAAAAAATAGAGCTATCGAATGGTCTCCGATTAATACCAGAAATAGCCTATTCAAAAAGCAAAGTTGCAATAATATGCTTAACGAAACAGTGTTTTGCGATAGATGATCATATGCGCAGCGACACTGGCCACAAATAAATAGCCTGTCATAGCATGCCAACGTCTCCAGCGTTTCTGCCGCGAGGTAGTAAGTGCCAAAGAGACGGCCAAACTACCCATCATGGCGATTTTGCTATAGCGGTTGAGCTGCTTTTTTGTGATTGGAGGAAGCATTAACCGATCTAATAACACTTGATCAACAGCGATATCAAGGTGCTTCTCTAATGCCGCAATTTCAATCGCGCTGGGATCGAAGCTTATCACAACGCTGCCAGTACGGACATCGTCTTTCAATGCGGTAATGGCTGTAATTTTGGACAGCTCTTTTTTAAGCTGAGTCAGTCGAGTCTGGTCACGAAGACGTTTGTCGCGCACTCTAATGCGACCCGGCAACGAAGATACTATTCTGCTCATTTTCTACTCTTACCTATTGGATAGTTTAAATTGGTGTTTTTTTTAAGTTAGGCGGCACTAAAGGCTTCGTTTTTTTTGGATATTATGCGCGTTCGCCAGAACAAAAAACCAGCATGCAATCTGTCTTATTTATTGGCCGTGCAGGCGGTCATGAAGTGGATATCCCTGAAGTCGTAATGTGACAGTACTGGGTGGAAAGCTTCGAGCTTGAAGCCATTATGATAGACCCCTCTATCGGCAGACTAAAAAGTGCCATCTTTCGCGTTCAGATTCGCAAGTACAATCTTGCCTTGAGGTTTCAAGTGTTTTGCAAAGCACGTAACCATTTTACCGGTGTCTTTCATCTGATGCAAAGTCATGATACTGGCAATCAGATCAAAACGACTTGACAACGGTAGCTCCATAATAGTTCAACTTTATCCCGCCTCCTGCAATTTCTTTTTAATGAATAGTTTGTCCAGCATGACCTGAGACACATTCATCTATTGTTCCGCCACAGGTCAATAAATCAATGCAAGAAAGATATCCATTCAGTATTATCTCTACTGACAGAATAGGTTTTGGTTTTGACTCCTTCAACTCAACACCATTTATTGGTGCAATATCCTTGTTTTGTAAAGCTCTATTATGGCAAATAAAAGCGTGAGTGGTGAGACGCGGCTTTTTAAAAAAATCCACTAAACATTGTTACCCAGTCACTCGAAAAAATAAAATCTCCCTGTCCAATCAGGAATACAAGAGAACATCTAAAAAATACGGCTCCCTGGTTACAATGTTTCAATAGTGTATCAATGTATCACTCTGAGGTTTCATTGAAACAACGCAAGACATGTAAACAGTAACGCAATCATGCTATTTATCTTAAAAATCATTAAAAAACAGATAGATGATATTTTTTCTGTGGGTTGGCACAAGATTCGCTTTATATATGCTGTAGTGATTAGAAATAGTTACCGCCAATATCTTTTAAATACTCTTGGGATAAAAAACAGTGAGCATCCGATAGATTATTTTTTGCCAAAAAAGTTTAAATTTAATTCCTGGCTACGGAATAGCGTAAACAATAAGTCAATAAGGGGGTACCCTACAGCTACCAACAAAAATACCCGCAGTTATTTCTATTATAATTATAAGAAGGAAGGATATGAACGCACACACTACAACGCTAAAAAACATCACCAGCAAATTCCGCAGTTCGGCTTTTACGATTGCATTAGCCGCACTGTCTATCTCCTCCGTACAAGCCGATGAAACCTGCTTGTCACCATATATGCCTAAAATTAAAGGTCAGGAAGATTTTGTCTATATCTGGACTTTAGGTGTGGAAGGTCTGGGTGATGAACAGGATAAAATGGTCACCGTTGATGTTAATCCAAAATCCAAACACTATGGCAAAGTTATTAATAGCCTGTCGGTTGGCGGACGCAACGAGGCACATCACTCTGATTTCACCGATGATCGCCAATACCTGTGGGCAGGCGGTCTTGATACCAATAAGATATTTATTTTTGATATACACACCGACCCGGCCAAACCTGCGCTACAAAAAACCATTACCGATTTTGTCGCTAAAAGCGGGGGCATTGTTGGTCCGCATTCCACCTATGCCTTACCCGGTAGAATCGTTATTACCGGATTATCCAATAATAAAGACCACGGCGGTCGTACTGCGCTGGTGGAATACACTAACGACGGCGATTATATTGCTACGCATTGGATGCCGACAGACAGTGATTTGCAAGGGGCGATAAAAACCGGCAAATACGCCGATGGTTACGGCTACGATGTGCGTGTTCTACCCAACAGCAACGTTATGTTGACCTCTTCGTTTACCGGTTGGTCCAATTACATGATGGATTTTGGCAAAATGCTGGCCGATCCGGAAGCCATGAAACGCTTTGGCAATACCGTTGTGCAATGGGATTTACATACTAAACAACCGAAAAAAATCTTCGATGTTCCAGGAG